>JAISNF010000082.1 GCA_031276415.1 Planctomycetaceae bacterium | reverse complement strand
AACCTTGAAAATCTCGAAACGAAATTTCTTGTAATCCCATATCATTTTTGTCGTTCATTTTTTGTTCATTGTTTATTGTTTTCATAATAATTCAAAAGTTTGGTAATATTCAAATTACTTAAGGTAACTTCTAATAACTGCCCTTTTATTTAAGCACAGTTTATTTAACCACAGAGAACACAGAGTTCACAGAGAGGAATTTTTTAAATTATTTTAGATCAAAAATCAATGATAATATTAGGAAACTTCTAAAAACATTGTTTTTAAAAAATCACATCCTTAAAAATAAGGACTTGTAAATATTTTTCGTCTAAAAAAGTAGTTTTTAGAAGTTGCCATTAAATAACGTTTCGATTCCAATTAAAAATTCCTCTGCGTTCTCTGTGTCCTCTGTGGTTAATAAAAATAAATTTGTGGTTTTTGGAAGTTACCAATATTTGTTTCGGCGAATTAAGAAATTTTGTTTAGAAGTATCAATGCAAACATGATAAACGGTTCCAATTTGTAATTCTTCTTTATTTTAACATGCTGTTAATTTGGGAATAATTAACAATGTTCCCAATCGTTTAGGTAATTTAGTTAAAATAAAACACATATTTAAGTGTATTTAAAATGTCGGCAAGTACACCGAGCAACCTTTACGGCGAAATGTTGCCTATCTTTTGAATTGCCCAATGTAATGTTGCCGAATAATTACAAATAATTGCGAAAAAAGAGCAGAAATATTGCTACAACATTCTTAGAATACCGCGAACATATCCGACTGATTCCATAAGTCCGGGTAAAGGGTCTTTTTCATCGGCTTCGTATTCGAATGAAACAATTCGGTCATAACCGATTTCCTTCAACACAATCAGATAATTCGGAATATCCAGAACACCGCGACCACAAATACATGTTTTTCCTTTGGGTGTTGCTTCTGTTTCGTCTTTGATATGGCAATCGAAGAGCCGATCTTTGTATTTTCGGAATGTTTCCGTAACATCAACTCCAATCCGCGCCGTGTGACCAACATCGACACAAAGTCCAATCCGTTTATCAAGCGTTTTGATTTTTTCGATAATTGATTCCGGTGTCGGATAAACTTTGTCGCCGGGACCATGATTGTGAATAGCAACATAAATTCCGGTTGCCTGAACATGTTTTTCAACAATAGGCAAAACCGACGGATCAGGAACTCCGACAATTGTGGTCATACCGCACGCTTTGGCGTAACGAAATGCGTTTTCCACATCTTCTGTTTTTTTCATATAAATCACGCCGCCGCCGTAAAGATTGATTCCGGTTTGCCGACACTCTTGAACTGCAAGAGCGCATTCTTCATCGGTCGAAGTAAGTTTGAGATGAAAATCTTTGAGACAAATATTTTTCAAACCAGCCCGACGGCACATTTCAAGTGTTTGTGTTCGGTCGAATCGGCGGGTTGTGTAGGATGCTAAACCGAGTTGAAATTTGATTTCACCGCTCTTTGAAATCTCGGTTTTTGTTTCTGTTACGTTTGTTGTTTCTGTTGCATTTGTTGTTCCGGTTGTTTCCGCAACAAACGCCGAAACTCCCAAACCCGCTAAAAACGAAGACGAAACAGTTGTCTGAAGAAAACGGCGACGCGACGATTGTTTTCGTTGCATAATCATGACAATACTCCTTTATAAGTTGTATTTTTGTAAAAAAATGAAGGTTAAAAAAATCACATCAATCGAAAATATCTTTATCTTTCAGGACTTTTATTATTTTTAGGTACTTTGTTTCAAGAACTTAAACGCGTTATAATAATGTATTTTCCGTCGAAACTCAAGAGCAAAATCGATAAAAATTTAAGCGGTGTATTTCCTATCTGTTAATAATTTGGTATTTTTTGAATTTGTTTACGATTTGTTTACGATTTGTTTGTGATTTGTTTGTGATTTGTTTGTGATGGGAAATCAAACGTTGGACAATCTTTTGAGTTTCGTAAACAATGAAAATAAACAATGAAAAAAGTAAACAAATAAAAAAAGATTGGTTTGTAACAATGCGAAATATTGTTCGTTTTTTTAATTGTCTGATTTTAGCCGTCTGATAAAACATAATTCTATAACGATTATAACCGATTTATAACTGATATGATTGAACTTCGTCGTGTTTCTGTTCATAATTTGAAGGGGATTGATCTTGATTTGCCGTACAAGAAATTGATTGTACTTTGCGGGCGAAGCGGAAGCGGGAAAAGTTCACTCGCACTTGATACACTTTATGCGGAAGGACAACGCCGATATATTGAAACGTTTTCAGCATCGATACGGCAGTTTCTTGAACGCCTGGAAAAACCGGAGGCGGAACGAATTGACGGTATTCCGCCCGCTGTGGCGGTAACCGCCGGATCATTTCGTAACGCCCAGCGAAATACCGTCGGAACAGTTACGGAAATAAACGAATATCTGGGTTTGCTCTTCGCTAAAATCGGACGCGTTTTTTGTCCGCGTTGTTCCCGCGAAGTTCAAGTTGATACATCTCAAAGTATTTTGAAATTTCTCCAATCGACATTTTCGGACGAAAATCGACAACTTCGGATTGCGTTTGCGCCTTCGCTTGATTCGGATCAGGAAACATTTGAAATTACGTGGAAAGAACGCGGTTTTGTTCGCGGAATTGTTCGTGAAAATGTTCATGAAAATGTTTACGAAAATGTCGATGAAATTGTATCGGAAATTCCTTTTCGTTTGGACGAAGACGGTATTCCGCCAAAATTGTATCAACAAAGTCAAAAAAAAGAACAGGAATTATTGCTTCTTGTTGACCGGTTAATGTTGAACGCCGAAGAAGAGCGGATGATTGATTCGCTCGAAACCGCTTTGGAACATGGAGACGGAATTTGTGTTGTTCTAATACAGCGCAACAAAAATGATCGTGAATCGTTTGAACGGTTGGTATTTTCGCGGTATTTTTCGTGCGCTTTTTGTAATCTTGATTTTCCTTTACCGGAACCGAAATTGTTTTCGTTCAACAATCCACAAGGTGCTTGTCCGGTTTGTGAAGGATCGGGTTTTGTCAAGGGAATTTCGTGTTCGGCTTGCGGTGGAACACGGTTACGCCCGGAATCATTGGCAGTAAAAATTATCGGCAATACGGTTCCCAATAACGCCGTGAATATCGCAACACTTTCCGATATGAAAATTACGGACTTAATCCGTTTTTTTGAAACATTAGAATTATCGGAACGGGAACGTCAATTAGGAAAAATTCCTTTGGAACAAATTCAACTTCGGCTTAAATTTTTGCAACAAGTTGGTTTGGGTTATTTATCGTTATCGCGACCGATACCGACGCTTAGCGGCGGAGAACAACGCCGAACTGCTTTAACTGCGGCACTTGGTTCAAGTCTTGTTGATATGTTGTACGTTTTAGACGAGCCGTCTATTGGTTTGCATCCGGCGGATACTGATAAATTGTTACAGTCCATCCGGCAACTCCGCGATCAGGGAAATACAATTATTCTTGTCGAACATGAAGAAGCGTTTCTTTGGGCGGCGGATCATCTTGTTGAAATCGGACCAGGCGCAGGCGAATCCGGCGGTCATATTGTGTTTCAGGGAACTGTTCAGAAAATGATTCGTGATCCCCAAAGTTTAACAGGAACTTATCTCGCCCAAATGCGCAACAAGAATATTCCTGTAACGCGCCGGATTCCCGAATATGGAGTTATTGAAATTATTGGTTGTCGCGGGCATAACCTGAAAAATGTAACAGCCGTATTTCCGCTCGGAATGTTATGTGTTGTCAGCGGAGTTAGTGGAGCCGGCAAAAGTTCGCTTGTACAAAAAACCTTGTATCCGGCTCTGTGCCGTTATTTTAGCAACAAAAATATTCCGAATGCTTTACCGTTTGATCAATTGATTATGAATGATTTAATCAGCGATATTGTGCTTGCGGATCAAACTCCGATTGGTCATTCGCCGAGATCAAATCCTGTAACTTATTTGAAAATTTTCGACGACATCCGCAATATTTTTGCGGCAACAACGGATGCCCGAAACAAAAATTTGACGGCAAGTTATTTCAGTTTCAATATTGACGGCGGACGTTGTGAACATTGCAAAGGCGACGGTTCGATGTTGATTGATATGCAATTTTTGCCGGACATGCTTGTTCGTTGTCCGCAATGTCAGGGCAAACGTTATCGTTCCGAAATTCTTGAAATTTTGTATCGGGGCAAAAATATTGCCGAAGTGTTGGATATGACCGTGCGTGAGGCGTTTAGTTTTTTTCGCGGTCAGAGTAAAACGCAACATAAATTAAAACGGCTGCTTGATGTCGGTCTTGATTATATCCGGTTGGGGCAACCGATAAACACTCTTTCCGGCGGTGAATCTCAACGCCTTAAATTAGCCGCTTATCTGTTACAAACAGGAAAAGGACATTCTTTAATTCTGATGGATGAACCGACGACCGGATTACATTTTGCTGATATTGTACAATTACTTGAATGTTTTAACGCCTTAATTGAAACAGGACATTCGCTGATTGTTGTGGAACATAATCTTCAGGTAATTCGGGCGGCGGATCACATTATTGATTTAGGACCCGGAGCCGCAGACTTGGGCGGAGAAATCGTTGCGCAAGGAACACCGGAAGAAATTGCGTCTTCGGAACGGTCATTAACCGGAATGTTTTTACGATATCCGATACGAAATAACGAACAAAGTTAAAACAAAAATTTTCGTTTGCGGGAACTTCTAAAACTCAAATTTACTTTTTAAAACCACAGAAAACACAGAGTTCATAGAAAAAAATACGTCCGCAGATTATGCAGATGATCGCAGATGAATTTTAAAATTTGTCCGCAGATGATCGCAGATAAAAATAAATTTGTGGTTATTAGAAGTTCACGTTAGTGATTATGAAAATTATGGTTGGAGGCGGTAATCGAAATCACATTTATTGGTAACAAGCCATGAACGATTATTTGTTTTTTCGAGTACAATATCGAAACGGACGGTTTGAAATTGTGGTGTATCAATGGCGAAACCATCTGATGTCGGATGCTTGGTTTTCCAATACACAATAGCAAGAAATGAAACTTGTGCTTCCGGCGGAGAAGTCAATTGATTGACGTTAAATTTCAAGTTACGAAATTTGGCACTGGTCAAATGATAATTGCCCATATAAAGCCGCGCAACACCGCGTGTACTTTCTGCTTTTGGGGAAATAAGACTCAGAACGCCTTCAAGATCATCCTGTTCGAGTTCGGACGCCAAACAATTCAACATGCGGACAATTGATTTGCGGTCAGTATCAACTCCGTAGTAAAGAACCAATCCGATCACAAACACTAAAATCGTTACACCAGCAACAATCCCCAATGTTCGTCCGCGCGGATCGTTTTGGTAAATAAAATACCCAATAACCGCAACAACAATAGTTAAACCGATCCAAACCCAAAGACTATCAAGAAAAATTGACATAGCAAAAATTGAAAAATTGTTCCACAATATTCAACAACATTTTAGTATCAACAGCAAACGCTGAAGCAAAACACTGAAAAATTCAATCCGTAATTGTACAAAACTCTATGAACGATTACAACTATGCACTATTACGATTTTTTTCGGGTTCGCAATGGTGGAACAAGAATGTTTGGTTCGTCTTCATTATTTTTTATTTCGGTATTCTTTTTTATTTCAGTTTCCGGTTTCGGTTTGGCAAGAGTGGAGGCTTGTCCCCAAGGAGAATAATTTTTTCTGGCAATTTTTTCCGATGTCTCGTTAGCCGCAGGCAATCCGATTTCAATAACGTGAGGCAAAAAACGCGACGAATTTTCTTTCACGTGCGAATGAACGCCCGATTCAAAAACGCCTGTTTTTTCCCGATAAAAACCCGGTAACGGTGCCACCGCAATCGGTTGAATATCGTCGCGAATTTCTTCCAATGTTTCCATCGCAGAAGTATCGGGAGGAATAAACAATAACGAAGTATGTTTTGGCGGCGGTGTTTCAGGAACATGTTGAGTTATTTCCGGTACGGTTAAATCGGTTGTCGGTTCGGTTAATGAAATATCTGTTGTTCTATCAACAATATCCGCTACAACATCTGTTGCGTTCTTTGTCGTATTATTTGTTGCGTTATCTAATGTTTCCGTTTTATTATTATCTGTTATATTGATTACATTAACATCGGCATTATCTGTTGTTTTAATATCGGTTTTAATATCGTCGGTTACATTAACATTATCCGTTATATTATTATTGATCTCGTCAATAATTGTATTATCGGAAATGGTATTATCGGAATTTTTTATTTCGTTATTTTGAGCGGACGATGTTTCATTGGGAATAGTTTGGCGATGCGGGACAACACGAATCCGTCCTTTTCGGGCTGCTGCTAACAGATTCGCAACATACTCTTTTTCCAAAACCAAAGTCAATATTGGAATTTGCCGCCGTTTTTTGCCGGAAGATAATTGATTTTGAATCTGCAAAATTTCGATATTTTCAAGAAGAAGTTCCCCTTTTTCCACAATTTCATTTTTCGGCATAAATGTTTTGAGCAATTGATTTTTTCGTTCAACAAGTTCACCTTGTGATGTTTCTTTGGGAAACAGCCGAATATCAATTCGTTGTTCCGGCGAAAGAGTATTTGTAATCGTATTGGTGATCGGAACAGAAGGTTCAACGGCATTGCCGTTCAAAAGAACTTGCTCGATTTCCAGTGCCACAATTTGCATTCCGGCAGGGATAAATCGGTCTGTTTGCCAATCTTTTTCCTGTTGCGGTAACAGTAAATCTTCACAAATCGGACAACCGACTGAAATAGGATAAGCGGAACGGCGATGATAAACCTGATCGAAACTGGTGATTGCCGCAACGGGGAGTTCGGCGATGGGAACTTCGACAAATGTAATTGCTTCGGCGGTGATTTCGGCTCCTTGCGGAATCGTTTGCTTGGCAACAAGAATTTTAATACATATTTTTTGTTCGGTAATTGGCAACGATTTTGCCTCGAACATGTAATGCCGGACAATAAAAGCACAACCAATCCCCAGGGCAAAGGATAAAATAAGCAACAGCCAGGAGACGGTTCGCATTTTATTACCTGATTCAATTAACGCAAAATAATATGAAAACTTTTTCAATAAAGCCAAAAATTCTTTCATCATGGTTATCGACATTTTAAATTGGGAATTTGATTCTTTTTCCAAAAATTGAATAATTCCTTGTTATTTTAAACGTAATTTAAACGTGAACTTCGATAACATCTTGATCGTTCAACACATAATCGCCTTTAACAATTGTTCCGTCGTGTACGGCGGAACCCCAGACTTTTCCGAATTTCAGGTTTGTTGCGTAATCTTTATGAATTAATTCCGCAAGATCGAGCAATGTTTCGCCGTTGCGTAACGTAAACGGTTTATCACGATCAGCGTCTTTTTTCTTTGGATCTTTCGTATAAATCCGAATGACATTGAGCGATTCGTAAATGGCATTGCGAAGAGGTTCGAGGGTTTCGGGGCGGTTTGCCGAAATTTTAAATTCACGAAACGGTAACGGACACATTTCATGAAATAATTCAAGCCGTTCCAACGCTTCCGGCGCATCGATTTTATTGGCAACAAAAAAAGTCCGTGTAAATGACAATCCGACATCCTCTTCATCAAGACTTGATTCTGCCGCCAAACGTGTTTTTGTAGCGGAAAGTTTATCGAGAACTCCTTTACATTGTTCAATTCCGTTATCGTCTTCCAAATCGATCATTAGCAAAGCGAGATCGGCACTTCGCAGCAAGCCGACGATATAAGGTTCCAAATAATCCGGTGTGATGGGCGGTGTATCGATTAGTTGTACGAAAACATCATTCCATGCCATCATACCGGGTTGTGGTTGTTTGGTGGTGAAGGGATAGACGGCGATTTCTGGGGTGGCGCGGGTGAGTGAGGCGAGTAGTTGACTTTTACCGGCATTGGGACCGCCGATAATGATAGTGGTACCGGCGCCTTGTCGTGGAATTCGAAAAGATCGTCCGGCGGCGTTTTTTTTATTGTTACCGGAACGTTGTTGTTCGATATCTTTCCGCAGTTGGGACATTTGTGTTTTGAGTTTTGCCTGAAGATGGTCTGTTCCTTTATGTTTTGGCATCTCGGCGTACATCACTTGGAGCCATTTCAGTTCTTCTTCAGGTGTTTCTGCGCGGCGATAATTATCTTCTGCTTTCTTATACTGTTGAGTCAGATTAGCGGGCATAATATTTTAGAATATTTAATGGTTTGAAATGTTATGATTTACAGTTTAAATATGGGGCAGATATTTTGACAGATGAACCGATTTATACCAATTTCAGAATTGAAATCAAGATGTGGCAACGTTTTTAGTGGAGAGTTGAAAGTGGAGAGCGAAGAGTTTTGCAATGCGGAATTATTGTTGTCTGAACTGTGATTTGTATGATTTATGTGATTAGTATGATTAAATAAAAGTACCTGTTCACGGAGATTTGTTTAACAAGTTATCATAATAAAAAATTTCATAGAGACGCAATACATTGTGTTTCTACGATTCAAACCAATTCCATCCATACTCGTGAATCGTTACAAACTTTCGGCGAAACGATTACTTAGCGGCGATCTTTTGCAATGCGTAAAAATTTTTTTTTTCTGCCCTAGTTGACAGATATTTTGCGGGTGTTATACTTTGACGAAAATTCGGGAGAAAAAGGGAAAGAGAAATCCTTTTGTTTCTTTTTTTGGATTTTTTAAGTTTGGTTGCTTCAACATTGTAATATATTTATTGTATTTATTTTGATAATGACACGTTGTGTTTTCCAATATGGATTTCGGCAATTTCAACAGATTGTTGCCTGGCTGGTGCTGGTAACATTTGGACCGATAAATTTTGTTTCTGCCCTAGTTGACAGATATTTTGCGGGTGTTATACTTTGACGAAAATTCGGGAGAAAAAGGGAAAGAGAAATCCTTTT
>JAISNF010000419.1 GCA_031276415.1 Planctomycetaceae bacterium | reverse complement strand
TTGGTCTATTTCGACTTTTACGAAAATATCTCAAAAACGTCAAGATCAATTTTTTCATTTTTTTCTTCTCTCCCCCTTTGACGGTTCAAGTGATCTGGTGTATTATGTCGATAGTACAGTAAGACGGTTAATTCACATTGTCCCAGCGGGACATTGCCAATGTAGCCGGCGGTTTTAACCGCCGGAACTGAATAATTGTAATTTATTTGTTGTTTGTTTGGTAAATTATAAGAAAAATTGAAACATGTTTATTGAAATTGATTCAACATCATCGCAACCGATATTTGAACAAATTGCGATGCAAATTAAGTTTGCGATTGCTGCCGGCACAGTGCGGGAAGAGGAAATGATTCCTTCTGTGCGTGATTTATCGAAACAGTTGGCAATCAACCCAAACACAACAGCAAGAGCCTATCGTTTGTTACAAGACGAAGGACTTATCTCATTGCGGCGCGGAATGGGACTCGCCGTAACTGTCGGTGCGGAAAATAGTTGCCGCCAGCAACGAAAATTGTTTTTTCAACAAAAATTTCAACTATTCCTCGACGAAGCCGCACGAAGCCGGTTAAGCCGCGAAGAAATTGAAGAAATCATGGAGAATGGAAAATGCCAAACGCCGTTTTAGAATTAAATTGTATTACAAAATCTTTTGGTTCCAATAAAGTATTGGAAGATATTTCGTATCAAGTTTCCGGCGGTTCTGTTTTTGCGTTACTCGGAGAAAACGGAGCGGGGAAAACGACAACGATTCGGATTTTGCTTGGTCTTTGCGAACCTGACAGCGGTTCAAGTTCCGTGTTGGGTTTTGACAGCCGGAAAGAGGATTTGAAAATCCGTCAATCCGTTGGTTACGTTCCCGAACAACCGGTTTTGTATGAATGGATGACCGTTGAGGAAATCGGAAAATTCACCGCCGCATTTTATCCGATTGGTTTTATCGGTTTTATGAAACAATATTGTGACTTGATCAGCCAATACGAAGTGAATAAATATACGAAAATTAAATCTCTTTCAAAAGGAATGAAGGCGAAAGTTTCTTTGGCGTTGTCATTGGCGCATGATCCTGAGTTGTTGATTCTTGACGAGCCGACCTCTGGTCTGGACACATTGGTGCGGCGTGAATTTCTGGAAAGTATGGTTGACCGTGCCGCCGCCGGAAAAACCGTCTTTTTATCGTCACACCAAATCGTTGAAGTAGAACGCATCGCCGATACTGTTGCGATTATGAAAAAATCGAAACTGCTGTTGGTTGAGCCGTTGGATGAATTAAAGAAAACAACATCCATGCTAACTGTTACACTCAATGAAGAAATGCCGTTTGAAATTCCTTTTGAAACAGTAATTGAACAGCGGACAAACGGACGCGAACACCGTTTTCTTGGTCGCCGTCTTCACGCCAACGCCGAACAATTACTCCAAGAAATTCCCAATATTACACGATTCGAAATCCGAACTCCAACCCTCGAAGAAATTTTTGTCGGTTATATGGCGAAACAATAAATCAAATAAAATCCGCCCCTTCCTGCTGACGGATTTTATTTGATATTTTCAAAACAATATTTTTTTCAATACAATATTTTCAAAACGATTTTTCAAAACACCTTCAAAATCAACCGGATTTGATAGCGAAAGGACATAACATGCAATTTATTACAATATTAAAGAAAGAATGCCGTCAACATTTCCCATTAACAGTTGCAATGTTGTTGCTCTGTTTTCTTCTTCAACTTAGTTCGTTCACGCTCACGTTGTTTGGTATAGCAACAACGCCGCCTGTTGTTATTGCATTATTTGCAACGGTATTGTATGCCGGTAGTGCGACTTCTGTTTCGTTTTCTATTGAACACGAAGAAAAAACATTCGGCTTTCTCCGTAATTTACCGGTTTCGCCGTTGGCAATAATTCTTGGCAAAGTGTTGTGGGTTATTTTAGGAACAATATTTTTTCTTGCCGGTTCACAGGTTCTTGGGTTTTTCTTTTGGACTCTGATGAATTCTTTCTCAGGAAATTCAGATTGGCAGATTTTTTTGTGCATTTATATTATCGAAATAATCGTTTGGGGATTCTTTTGGTCAACATTATGTCGGAAACAAATTCATGCCGTTATTGCTACTTTTGCAAGTAATACTCTTATGCTTTACGGTTATATTTACATTATTGATTTCATTTACAAAGTTCAGACCGATCCCATTTTTAATACAAAATTTATTTTGATACGGTTAATAATGACCATTGTTGTAGGAATTGCCGCTGTTTATCTGATGTTGCAATGGTTTAAAGAGACAATTCGGCAAAAGATTACGTCCAATTTTCCACAATGTGAAAAAGTTACATTCTATCATCTGTATCTTCCAACAACTCCGTTTATGACATTGCTCTATCAATCCGTATGGCAATCGTTAATATTGTTACTTGTCGGTGTTGTTGTTACGGTTGTTGCGTGTTTAAGTATTGTTGCTATCATTTTTTCTGCTGATAATATCTACACTGTAATTTTATGGTTTGGTCTTCTCTTTTTTGTGTTGCTGTCGGGTGCTTGTACATTCGGAGCGGATCAAAGAAACCAGTCATTCCGTTTTTTAAGCCGTTGCGGTATTTCAGCACGAAAAATCTGGTGGAGCCGCGTTTTACCGTTTGCGATTGTTTTTCTTCCGATTATGGTTACGGCTATTATTATTGAATTTGTTTGTTTTTCTCAAAAAGTAAAATATGGAATTTTGAACTTTAATGATTTTATCTTTATTATTTCATTAACTATTTCATTATGGATGATACCGTTTTCTGTCGGGACATTTTGTTCAATTTATTGCCGGAGTATGATTGTTTCTGTTGCGTTAACGATACCGGTGAGTTTAATATTTTTGCTCTGGATGGTACTCGGATGGTTTTTATGCCGGTTTAATCCGTTATGGACGACATTACCTTTAACTGTTACAGTGTTAATTGCTTCACGGCTTCGGGTTACGGATTGGCTTCGGGAACTGCAAACATGGAAAAGCCTGCTCAAACCGCTTATCCCGTTTTTTATAACAGTAATAATTATTCTTCTTGCAATACCGTTTGTTCGGATTTATTCGGTTCCCTACGTTTCGTTGGACGAAGTAAAAAACATGCTTGATAAAATTCCTTTGGCAGATCGCCTAAACCCCGAAGAACGCCAAAAACTGTTTCAGGAAACATCCGCAAAACTGACACAAAAAATAACCGAAAATGAGATTGAACAGATAAACGATTGGGAAAAGCGTATGTTTCATAATAATAATTTTATTTATTACAAGGTGTCTCGAAACACAAACGAACGCATGAAAAGATATTTGAAAAATCAATGCAGCGAATTAAAAGAAACAATTAAATCAATACCGATTTTCGAGACGTGGATTTTGTACGATTATGAAATAAAAACGCGTATCATTAACGGCGGATTGGAATATAACTTACTCTATTCGGACGGTAATATGGAAAAAAATATTATTACACGATGCCGTTATTTACCTTGGGAAAAAGCGAGAATTTTGCGGCGGTTTAATCAAGAGTTACGTTCTCAACTTTATAGATCATGTACCGA
>JAISNF010000305.1 GCA_031276415.1 Planctomycetaceae bacterium | reverse complement strand
TTGCCGGTTGATATTGACGCTTCCGCTGTTGTCGGTTTCAATAGCGGAATCACACAATAGTAGTTGATGGGTGATTGTGCCAGTGGATAGTGGATAGTAACGCAAAACGTGTTGCTGTCCACTTTTTTTTGTAATTCCAGACCACAAATCACGATATGTGTATCTCTTGACATGTTACATGGGGAAGTGGTAAAATGTTCCGAGTTTTTGTTTGAGATAATCTGTTTAAGAATAAGATGTGTCGTTCTAAAACTCTTATTGTTATAAAACATGTTGTTATAAAAAACGATTTATGTAAATAAACCGGAGATGCCCGATGATTACGATGTTTAATGCGTTTACGAATGAAATTGATGATAGTGAGGTTGCTGTAAAAACAATCGCCGCACAAATTCAAGATAAAAAATTACTCAAAAACACAATAGGTATTATTGCTTGTCATTTTGAATATGTTGAAAATGGAACAATTGATGCTCTTTGTGATGTTATTCCTTTTGATTTGATTGGTTGTGCGGTTCAGGGGAGTGCGGTCAACGCCAATGGCGGAATGGAACAATTGAGTCTGACGGTTTTAACCAGCGATGATATTACCTTCACTTCGGCAATATCCGAACCGATTTTTCCTGAAAATTTTGACACTGTTATCGAAAATGTTTATTCCGACGTCTCAAAATCAGCAGGTGATCCTTCACTTATTTTTTTGCTGGGACCGATTACAACGGATGTGAGCGGTTATAAAATTCTCAAAAAGATTGATCAATTAAGCGGCGGGCTTCCGATTTTCGGCACGCTTTCGAATGATACTTCGTTAAAATACGAATCCAGTTATGTTTTCCGAAACAAGGAACAACATCTTCGCAAAATGATTTTGTTATTCCTGAATGGGGACATCTCACCGCGATTCTACACAACCGCAATCGCCACGCGTAATATTGTCCGGCAAAATGCGGCGGTTACGGAATCATCTGATTATTTGGTTAAAAAAATCAATAATCTTCCTGTAATTGAATATTTTAGGAGCATTGGGGTTCAAACCAGTAAATTGGCGGCGGTGAGTATGCTTCCGTTTTTGGTGGATTTTGGCGATGGAACTGTTCCGACAGCGTACAGTATGTACAACATTTCGGAAAATGGAGCGTATTGCGGCGGCGAAATTCCGGTCGGAGCGTTAATTACGTTTGCTGAAATTGATTACAACAGTGTGATGGAAACCGCCGAAATCACCTTGCGAAAGGCTCTTGACGATGTTGAAAAAAACGGAGCCAATGGGATTATTGCGATTCCGTGTTTTACTCGTTCACTGGTTATTATTCCCAACACGGAGGACGAAATCAAAAAATCATTGGAGATTGTTGGTGATAAAATTCCTTTTACTTTAATTTACAGCGGCGGTGAACTTTGTCCAACTTACAATAAGCAACAGAAAATAATCAATAGATTCCATAATCTTACTTACACGGTTATGGTGTTTTAAATTACTTCAGGGAACTTCTAAAAACCACAAATTTATTTTTATTAACCACATTTTATCAACCACAGAGAAAAGAAACTTGTCCGCAGATTGTCGCAGATGAATTTTAAAATATAAAATAGCGAAAACATGAAATAAAAATAAAGTTAAAGTTAAAAAATTTTTGTATATTTTGTTGCTTCGTATTATCAAAAAATAATCTGCGATAATCAGCGTAATCTGCGGACTATTTTAAAAATAATCTGTGCTTAAATAAAAAGGCGGTTATTAGAAGTTACCTTCACTTATTTGGAGGATGATCTATTGTCGCTTATTGTTTCACATATTAGCAAGGAATATCCGGTTCGTTCCGGTAGTTTGCGGATTCTTTGTGATTGTTCGTTTGAGTTGGAGGCGGGTCAAAGTTTATCGGTTGTTGGACCCAGTGGTTCCGGTAAAAGCACTTTACTGAGTATTATTGGTACGTTGGAGCCGGCAAATTCGGGATTGGTTTTTCTTGACGATATTCAGGTTTTATCGCTTTCCGAAAGAGATTTGCCAAAATTTCGGCGGCATAAAATCGGGTTTATTTTTCAGGAGCATTATCTTTTGCCGCAATGTACTTCGTTGGAAAATGTTCTGATACCGTTTTTGGCGGAGGGGCGGATTTCGAAAGAGCGATATAATCGGGCGATTTTTTTATTGGAGCGGGTTGGTCTTTCTGATCGTTTGGAACATCGTCCGGCGGAACTTTCCGGTGGTGAACGGCAACGTGTTGCGATTGCGAGGGCGTTGGTTTACGAACCGTCATTGATTTTAGCGGATGAACCTACGGGCAATCTTGACCGAAACAACGCAACAATCATTGGTGATTTATTGCTGGAACTTTCAAAAACAACAATGCTCGTAATGGCAACACATGATCCGCTATTAGCCGCCCGAACCACAAAACAATTCCAAATCAATTCCGGCTCGCTCGTTAAAACGTAAAAAATCGTCCGCAGATGACACAAATCATTTGCGGACAATTCCTTTCTTTCTGCGTTCATCTGCGGATGTTTGTTTTTGTGAAATTTGTGTATTTTAGAATTTTGGTTTTAGCCTCGCGGGTGGAATTTTTTATGAATTGATTTGAGGCGGGTCATATCGACATGCGTGTAAATTTGTGTTGTAACAATACTGACATGACCAAGCATTTCT
>JAISNF010000293.1 GCA_031276415.1 Planctomycetaceae bacterium | reverse complement strand
CAACTCCAATCACCCTCGAAGTAAAAGAAAAATGTAATCTGGAAATCAATATCGCTGATTACAAAAAATAATCCAATTTTTATGATATACCTTGCTTGTCAAAATACAGACAGGTATTTAAATGTACTCAATATTTCACCCGAAAGATTGGTTACTTTTTGTGAACGTTTATATTTTTTTAACAATTTTTGAAAAATTCAGGAGTAAATTATGAAACATTCCAGAAGACGTTTTATTCAGCATATCATGCACGGCGGAATAGGACTTGGCGCATTGTCAATGTCAAGAAACTCTTCTGCCTCTGAAAATTCCTTCGTTCTCGTACAAGAAAAATCATCGGCGAAATTGCCGGTTATTGCCGAAGCGGATATTTGTGTTTTGGGCGGAAGTTGCACAGGCGTTTTCGCCGCAGTGCGAGCGGCACGACTCGGTGCGAAAGTAATTCTTATCGAAAAACTCAATGCATTCGGCGGTGTCGCAACCAATTCGCTCGTCAACATCTGGCATTCCATTTATGATACAGAAAGAAAACTACAAATTATCGCCGGTCTGACAACTGAAACAATGGATCGGCTGAAAAAACGAAACGCTGTAACATTAAATGAAAATAGACCGAGTTCTTATTTTACGTTCAATTCTCAAGAATTAAAAATCGAATTAGACGAAATTGTTCTTGAAAACAAAATTCATGCGTATTTAAACATGCTTTTTTCCGAACCATACCTGGATAACAACGGCAAATTAATAGGCGTAATTGTTGACGGAAAATCAGGACGTGGCGTTATTCAGGCGAAATATTTTATCGACGCAACCGGAGACGCTGATTTGTGTACGCGACTAGGACTTGATGTTTATGTACGCGAGATGCTTCAACCGCCGACAACATGCGCTCATTTTTCCGATTGGGATTTCGGCGAAATGAGAAAAAATCTAAAAGAACATGGTGCGGAATTTCAAATTCCATCCGGTTATGTTTGGGGATCAAAATTGCCGGGAACTTTTACAACAATGGTTGCCGGAACACGGGTTTTCGGAGCGGATTGTTCCATTGCCGACGAATTGACCAAAGCCGAAATCGAAGGACGACGACAAATTCGTGCAATTATGGATATGATGCGAAAATACAGTCCAGATAAAAAATGTGTCTTGACTGCGTTGCCGTCTTATATTGGTATTCGCGAATCACGGCATGTCAAATGTCTGTATCAGGCAAACGACGATGACGCTCTTCACGGCAAACGTTATGACGATGCTATTGCAAACGGAAGTTATCATTTTGACCAGCATCACCAAGATAAACCGGGTATTACGTTTCGTGAATTGGATGGTACGTTTCACTACACCGGCGGCGAAGGGCATCCGCCTGAACACGGACGTTGGAGACCGGAAACAAAAGAAAATCCGACTTTTTATCAAATTCCATTGCGGTCAATTATTCCACCGAAACCCGATAACGTAATTGTTGCCGGACGTATGTTTGATGCGGGATTGATTGCTTTTTCGGGAATGCGTGTTATGGTCAATATGAACCAACTTGGTGAAGCGGCTGGTGTTGCGACCTATCTCGCACTCAACCAAAATAGTTCGATTCAACAAGTAAATGCAGAAAAAGTTCGTGAAACACTCGGAAAAGGCGGTTCGATCATATTTTGATTTCCATATAATTGTTATAAAATTTGTGGTTTTTCAATGGTTTTTGATAATTCAAAAAACGATGTTTCGCCAAAACTTGTATCCTGTTTTACGGGAAAATCGGAAAACTAATTTAACAGTTTCAATATTTGGGCGAAATTAACTAATCTTGATTTCAAAACATAAACTGGTACAAATTATCATTAAGGGAACATCTAAAAACCACAAATTTATTTTTAAAACCACAGAGGACGCTGATAAACTTGTCCGCAGATTACACAGATTGTCTCAGATTTTCACAGATCGTTTTTAAAAATAATCTGCGAAAATCTGCGTCATCTGCGGTTAATAAAAAAAACGATTATTAGAAATTGACTTTTGTAAAATATTTTATTTCAAGATATTTTTTACAACACTTTAACCATAAGGAGATTTTATGAATTATTCAGATTTAACCCGTCGTGATTGGATGAAAACGCTTAGTCTTGGGGCAGGTTTTGCTGCGGGGCTGGGATTGTGGAACGAAAATGAAGCCAACGCCGATCTTCGTGTGCGTAAAGACGCCCCAGCCGGTAAACCCGCTCAAGGTCTCGAAACTCCGCCTTGTCGGTTGGAAGACGGAAAAATTATCCGTCCGCAAAGTCCAATTCCAAAAATTTCAGAAACCGATGTGTTGGTGATTGGCGGTGGAGCCGCCGGAACTGCCGCCGCAATTTGTGCCGCAAGAACCGGCGCAAAAGTTACATTGGTTGAACGTTACGGTTATTTTGGCGGATTGATCACCGGCGGATTGGTGCTCAAAATTCTTTCACACCGCGCCGCCGGAAATCAATTAGTCGGACGCGGTATCACCGAAGAAATGCTTCAACGTCTCGAAAAAATGCCGCACGGTCTCGATAGTGATTATCGAAACACTGAGCCAAAAGTCGATGCCGAAGTTTATAAATATTTGCTCGTTGAAATGATTTCCGAAGCCGGAGTTGATGTTTATTTGCATAGTTGGGCACTTGACGCTATTATGGACGGCAATATCTGTCGCGGGGCAATTTTTCAAACGAAAATGGGACCGCAGGCAATTCTTGCCAAACAAACAATTGATACAACCGGCGATGGTGATATTTTTGCTTCGGCGGGTTGCGAACACGAGATACGGACATACTGGATTGGATTAGTGCATCGAATCGGCAATCTTGACCGCGCCACTCCGCCCGCCGGAACTAAAAAACCGCGTGGTCTTGGTGACGGCACGCCGATTCCGGGTGTTCAATGGGTTAATATGAACGGTCCCGACGGAAACGGGTTGGATGTTAAAACATTATCGAAACTAGAAATGAATCACCGGAAACAAATTTGGAAACAAGTTCAGGAACTTCGCAACACTCCGGGTTACGAAAAAACATTTCTGGTGGAAACAGCACCGCAAATTGGGGTTCGTGTAACGCGGGTTCTTAATGCGGTTCACAGTATGACGTTTGCCGATGCCGAAAACGGACGAAAATTTGAGGATTGTATTGGAATTGGAGGAGCCTGGTTCGGTGAACACGCTGCGTGGGAAATTCCGTACAGATCGTTGTTGCCGAAAACAATTGATAATCTGCTCACTGCCGGACGAAGCACGGCGGCTGAACCGAAGATGTCCGAATTGGTTCGTGTTATTGTTCCGTGTTGGGTAACCGGACAAGCCGCCGGTTGCGCCGCCGCACTTGCCGCCCAAAACGGAACCAACGCCCGAAATGTTCCTTATCCTGAATTACGAAAATTATTGCTCAAACAAAAAGTATTTTTGGGATAAAATTTGTATTAGACTTGTCCGCAGATGACGCAGAGAAACGCAGATGATTTTTAAAATTTGTCCGCAGATGACGCTGATTGTCGTAGATAAAAAATGTTTCATCGGTTCTGGACTTGTCGAAGTATTTTCTATAAAATTGTCCCTCTGTTTATTTAACCACAGAGAACACAGAGTTCACAAAGAAGAAATTTTTTAAAAAAATTATTTTAGATCAAAAATCAAATATAATATTAAACGTTTCGATTCCAATTAAAAATTTCCTTTGTGTTCTCTGTGTCCTCTGTGGTTAATAAAAATATATTTGTGGTTTTGAAAATAGCCCTGAATAATTACTTATTTTTGATTTACCCGATGCGTCTTTCTTATGGTATTGCGATAACATTGTGTTTGATGACCTGTCTTTCCTCGTTCATGTTGGGGCTTGGTCAACACGAATCCATTTTGCCGGTCTTCATGCTCATCACGGCAATAATCAGTTTTTATCTGACGGATTATCGGCGGATTATTCGGCTTGGCGATTGGACGGTTAATGTGTTGGTGCTGATTATCGTTTTCTGTACTTTCGGCGAAATAATTCATAACTGGGGCGAAGACCTCGCTTTTTCTATTGCCCGTGTTTTGGTGTTTGTGGAAATGGTTCTGCTGTTTCGTGAAAAAGAACCAAGATTCTGCTGGCAAATTTTGCTTATTTCACTTCTTCAGGTTGTTGTCGCAACCGTCATGCAACAAAGTATTCTTTTTGTATTTTTACTGATTTTGTATATTTTTATCGGGCTTTGCGCTTTCGCAATGATTTTTCTGCAAAAAGAAAACCGTTATTTTCGTTCTCATTCGTTTGTCGAAACTTTTTTTGATTCATTGCGTGCCGAAATTGCAAAACGCCAAGATCGCGGTAAATTGGTTCGTATTGCTCTTATTACGTTAATTACAGGTCCGCTATCGTTTGTTTTTTCGTTTTCCAACTCACAATCCAATCCGAAGCCGTTTGGTTCCAAAGAAGGTGAAGATCGGAAATTGTCCCCGCGTGACATTTTGCGTTCACTTTTTGCCGTGTTTCCCCATGAGCAAGACACCAACCGAAGCGGAATGTGGGAAACAATTACCGAACCGCTCACCGAACAGGAAAATACCACACTTTCAACAACCAACCCTTCTTCAGAAACAACTCCGTCCCCAAAATTAGTTCCCGTACCGGAATCGGGTTCACGGTTTTCACGGCGGAAAAAAAAAGAAAACCGGCGTTTTCCGCTTCTTGCGGAACGTCCGGAGTTTTCCGGCGGCACGATGAGTTTCAATGTTTTGGAAAACGGACGGAACGAATTATTGAGTCATCTTGTTCGCGGAACGTTGTTTGCCTTATTTTTTGCGGTGATTATTTTTTGTTTAATTCCACGTATCGGGCGAACAGATTTATGGGGATTTACGATCAAATTCGGTCATGACCAATGGACAAAACCTTTTCGTCAACCGGTAGGAACGGTTGGATTCCGTGAGGAAATCCGGCTTGGTTCACTTGGTACGGTTTTGCCTTATCATCGTGAAGTGATGTCTGTCCGGTTTATGAAACTTCCCAATCAACGTATTCCTTTGACCGACGATTCGGAGCCGGAAGTTCCTTATGACGAGATTCTTGGGGCGACACTTTATTTTCGCGGTATTGCGTTGGACACTTATGCGGACGGAGCGTGGAAACCGCGTAAACCGTCCCCGCCGTCTTGGAATCAGTTTTTGGAAAACAACAATAACTCCCCGAATAATTTCTCGAATAACTCCACTAATTTCTCGAACAAATCCTCGACTTTTCCGCAAACATTCCGTTTTTCTTCTTTTGCCCGATTACCCGGACGACCGGTTCGTCCCGGCGAAGGTGAACGACTATTTTTCGAAGACGCCTGTGATTTGTTGAGTTTGCATCTTGTTGTTCAACCGTTGGATACGAACATTTTTTTTGCTCCTTGGCCCTTCTTTTGCCGTAGTGAATCGGGCGTTTCTCCGCTTCGGTCATTTGGAGACCATGTTGAGGAAAGGCGTGCGCATCACGAAGAAGCAACAATGACTATTTACTCAACCGGATTCAAACACGGTACACAATTATCTATCATTCCTTGTCAGGAACTCATTAATCGTGAAGAAATTCTCCAAATTCCCGAACAAGGATTGGATACATTAAAAACATTGGCGCAAAAATGGGATGCGGAATCGCGGTTTCCCAAAGAGAATATTATTGGTCGGGCGTTGTACATGGAGCGGCAATTTTTGGAGTCGGATCATTTTAAGTACAAATTAGGCGGAACGATACGGGATTATAATCTTGATCCGCTTGAAGATTTTATTGAAAAGAATCCTTCGGGACATTGTGAATATTTTGCCGGTGCGTTGGCGTTAATGCTTCGGAGTGTTGGGATTGGTTCGCGGGTGATTGTCGGGTTTAAGACGCATGCGGCTTCGCCCGGAGTGCAAATTATTCGGCAATCTGATGCTCATGCTTGGGTGGACGTGTATTTGCCGCCGGAATCAATTTCAGAACGTGCGACCGGTTCTTATGCGAATTGGTGGAATTATGGCGGTTGGATGCGTCTTGATCCTTCGCCAGCCGCCGGCAATGCAACGATAATGAAAACTGTTTCGTTTAGTTTGACGGACATAAACGAATGGATTCAAACGATGTGGGGAGAATTTGTTCTGAACATGGATTCTTCAAAACAAATGCAATGGATTTATCGTCCGATTCAATCGGCGTTTCATTTTGTTGCGTATCGTGTTTTTAATTTTGAATTTTGGAAAAACACAATGGCGGAAACAATTCGGACGTATAAAACGTTATTTTTTTCTGGAGTTCGATGGCATTGGCGAGATTGGGGCAATATTTTGGGTTTTATTGTATTTTTTGTTGTTCTATTTTTTCTGATTTGGCGATGTTTTCGATGGTTAATACCGCGAATATTTCGGGATTCGGGCAAGGGTTGGCGTCGTAAGGCGACGATAGATTTTTATATTCGGATGGAGCGGTTGCTGATTCGTATTGGTCATGAACGCCGTCCTGAGGAAACGCCGCTTGAATTTATTTATCATTCTGATTTTATTACTGATTTTATTACGGAAACGCGTCCGGTGGTTGATGCATATTATCGTGTAAGATTTGGAGCAGTGGAACTGACCAACGAAGAACTCCATGAAGTTCGTGAGCGGCTTGACCAACTTGAAAAGAAAATTACAGAACATGAATCCGTGTAAATCAAAAGAAAAAATGAAACACGTCCGCTAATGATTGCAAATAAAGAGACGTCCACAGATGAGCGCAGATAATTTTTTGAAAATACAAAACAATAAAATAGACAAAAATTTTTGTTTTATTTTTATTTCATATTTTCATTGTTGTATATTTTTAAAAATCATCTGCGACCATCTGCGGACTATTTTCTTTTTTTCTGTGGTTAATAAAAACAAATTTGTGTTTTTTAGAAGTTCTCTGTTGTAAAACCAAAATAGTTTTTGGCGTTGTTGTAACAAATGTCCTGCACCATTTTGCCGATAAGATTAAAATCATTGGGCAAAAAACCATCGTTAATTTCCTGACAAAGAAGATTACACAAAATACGGCGTAAATATTCGTGGCTTGTGTACGATAAAAACGACCGGCTGTCAGTCAGCATACCAACAAATTGCGTCAATAAACCAAAATTCGAAAGCGTATTGAGTTGCTTTTCCATTCCGTCCTTTTGATCAAGAAACCACCAACCACTGCCAAATTGCATCTTACCGGAAATGCTACCGTCCTGAAAATTACCAATCATTGACGCCAACATCTCATTTGACGCCGGATTCAAATTGTAAACAACCGTTTTCGGTAACTTTTCCTCGCGATCAAGATGATCAAAAAATTGCGAAAGATGAACCGCAAAACCACAGTCGTCAATCGAATCAAAACCGGCATCGGCTCCGAGTTGCCGGAAAAACCGCGAATTATTGTTCCGAATTGCTCCGATATGAAGTTGCATCGTCCAACCGCGTTCCGCATCCATTTTGGCAATATGATAAAGAACCGCAAATTGAAGAAAACAAACTTCTACTTCGTTAATAACCTGACCTTCCCGCAAACGTTTGAAAATTTCCGTACAATCAATTTGATCGGCAGAATAAACAAAATTTCTGAAACCGTGATCGGATAACCGACAACCGTTTTCGTGAAAGAAATCATGACGTTTTTTCAATGCCGTTATTAAATCATCAAACGTGTTAATCGTCATGTCGGCAGCACAACCAAGCCGGTCAAGATAATTATTATACGATTGAACGCTTCCTTTGGTAACAAATCGTCGCCGTTCCAAAGCGACCTCTGTAATTTGTGTCGCCTTATCCGGTCGGAATGTCGGCAACACCTTAATATCAAACGATTTATCCGCTGCGATTTTCCGGTGATATTCAAGCGAATCCGCCGGATCATCGGTCGTGCAAACAAGCCGGACATTCATTTGACGCATAATGCCGCGTGCTGAAAATTCCGGCAGTTGAAGTTTCGCATTGGCATCGTCCCAAATACTTTTCGCCGTCTCCAAACTCAACAATCGATCCGCAATACCAAAAGGACGTTTGAGTTCAAGATGAGTCCAATGATAAAGCGGATTACGCAATGTTTTGGGCGTTGTTTCCGCCCATTTTTCAAATTTCTCCCAATCGGAGGCTTGACCGGTAATAAAATATTCATTAACACCGGCAGCCCGTAACGCCCGCCATTTATAATGATCTCCGGCAAGCCAAATCCGTGACAAATTCTCAAACCGCCGATCTTCCGCAACATCTTGCGGCGGAAGATGACAATGATAATCAATAATCGGCATCGATTCGGCAAAATCATGATAAAGACGAATCGCCGCATCGGTTTGAAGCAAAAAGTTTTCGGTGATAAATTCTGTCATGGAAAAGTCAAAAGAAATAGAATTAACGTTTAGTTTCGTTTTATATTGTTATTTTCTGCAGCAGACGTTATTTCCTGCAACAGATTTTCGAATATTTGTTCGATTTCCACAAGTTCATCGCCCAATTCTTCTTTTAGAGAACGAATAATATCAAGACCGTGTTGAGCATCTTTTTTTGCCTGTTCCAAATTACCGAGCGAAGCGTAAACATTGGCTCGGTTGGCGTAAGAAGTTGCTAAAGTCGGCAGAAAAATAGATTGATCTTCTCTGTCCAAACCAAACTCTTGACCCAAAAACTGTTCTTTGATTTCGATGGCTTTATCAAAATCCGCCAGAGATTCTTTAACATTACCGATATTCATTGCCGCAATACCGTGATTTTCATACGCAACAGCAAGAGAATTGAGAACCACCGGATCCGCATCATCAATAAATTCCGCAAAATCGCGAATTGATCGATCAAAAATATTGTAGGCTTCCTGCTTTTTATCAATATCCAAAAGCATCGTTCCTTCGGTGATGAGAGCCTGAAAAAGATCGTATCGGTTTTCAAAATTACCGTTTTTGGCTAATTTTTCAAGGATTTCAATTCCTCGTCCCACATCAATCAGAACATCTCCCACTTTGTTGAGACGTTCTGTTTCGGAATCAAATTCACGGTTTATGTAATCGTCATAAGTTACTTTACAGCGCAACAATAAAGTATTGGCGAGTTCCCGCTCATGTTCCATTTGACCGATGTCAATAAGTTCAACGAAAAGCCGCATTGCCCGATTGTAGGCATCAACGACTTTATCGAGTGGTTCGTCCATATCCCGAAACAAATTCCCTTGAGCGACGCTGACTTTTGCCATGTAAAACCGCGTATCAAGATCGCTGATTTTCTCAACTGCACGAAACGCCGTGAAAGAATCTTCGAAATCGTTTTTAGCCTTTTCAAATTCGCCGAGTTCCTGATAGATGATTCCGCGATTCAAACGGATTCCGGCAATATCGTATTTTGCTTCACCGTCACCTTTATCTTCTAAGGGTTTAAGAGTTACGATTGCTTGACCATAGGATTCAAGAGCCGGCTCAAATCTTTCGTAATCGTTATAGGTTACTGCGCGATGAAGATACACATTTCCGAGTCGGCGGCGGATTTCATCTTCTTCGCCGAGTGCTAAGGTTGATTGCAACGCTATTTCTGCCTTAGCAAACAGGTCGAGTATTTCGTTGAATGAATCATCATGTTCCGAGAGTTCGGCTGCCCATGCGACATAGAGTTCGGCGAGTTCTTCGGTTTGTTCAATTGTTCTGGCGGTGTTTTTTTCAAGTTCGGCAACACGGTTTTTGAGTGTTTCCCAATTAACTCTTTGTTGGTCACTGCCAGTTTCATATTTATTTTCAGGTGAAATCGACATTATTTAACTCCCAATTTTTTAATCTGTTGAAACAAAGATCAATAAACAAAATTGATTATGGTCGTAAAGTATAATTCCGATTGACTGGCAACGCAAGCCTATCTCTTTACATTTAATAATATTTTCCTGTATAATTATGTTTCGTTTGGGGTTATATTCCGGTTAATTGGAAACATTTCTGAAAATATTTCTAAAAATATTTCTGAAATTTGGTTACTTTTTTTGTTATTATTAACAATATTACTGACATGAATTTTTTTGATTTTATTACGAGTCCTTTGATGGGGGTTTATTTTATTTGTGCGGTTTTTGGCGGGACGCTAATGATTTTGCAACTGGTGATGATGATTTTTGGTTTTGGGGGAACTGACGATTTAGGTGACGGCGGTGATTTGGGTGATGGCGGCGATGTTGGTGATAGTGGCGATGGCGGCGATAGTGGCAATGCTGACGGCGATTCTATTGCGGAAGGACATGCGCAAACTATTGATATTTTCAAGGTTTTATCACTCCGAACGATTATTGCGGGAATTACGTTTTTTGGTTTGGGCGGATTAGCGGGATTAACTGGTGGAACATCAAAATTCATTTCTGTTATTTTGGCGATTACTTCTAGTTTAATTGCGATTTACGCTGTTTATTATCTTTATTTATCGATTGCCAATTTGAAGTCGGACGGTTCCATTTCGGAAAAAACATTGATTGGTTCACGGGGTAATGTTTATCTCAAAATTCCTGCGGCGGGAAGTGGAGCCGGCAAAGTTCTTGTCAATCAGCAGGAGCGGACAATGGAATATGAAGCCGTTACTGACGGAAACGAACTCAAAGCCGGAACTCCGATTATTGTTGTTCGCATTGTTTCCCCAACAACTGTCGAAGTAAAACCATGTTAAAATCTTAAAAATCTTAAAACGGAAATCGAAACAACATTAACCGCTGTAATATTGTTATAATATTAACCGTTGCAATAACAACTGAAAACCCTTCGGCAAAATATTGCAACGGTTGATCGGGAACAACAACAGGGGCAAAGTCGGCGAGTACAATGAACTCACCGTTTACTCATAGAACGATTTAAAAAGGTTGATATCTTGGTACAATAAGTGCGATTGTCCAGAAACCTTGAAACAGCCCTAAAATTACCGATATAATAAACAAAATTGATTAAATTACAGCATTTAACTTTTGTACTTTTAGGAAAGTACAATTTATAATTTATTTGAGAAACTTATGAAAAGTTTTTTATATTTATTTTTTGTGATTATTATATTTTGTGAAATATTTGCGGTATTATTTCCTTTATATTGGTATAAAAACGACGAAACAATAACGTGTTATATTTCAATTTATATTTGGGGTTCATTCTTAAAAATTTTATTTACTATTGGAATGGTATTTGTGTTATGTTCGCAAGTGGATATTTCACAATCAATTTTAAGATTAGGGCGTTATCTTTTATTAATGACCGGTGCCTATTCTTTTCTACCTGATGTGTTGAATTTATTTACCTTATTGTTCCCTAGTATTGAGATGTACTGTTTAATTATTAATAGTGTCCTATATTTAGTTTTATTAATATTAGGTTTTTTTCTCTTTTTTTCAAAGGAATATTTTTATGGTATTTTTTTCCCGATATATGCGATTTATAATATTCTTACTGTTTGTCTTTCTCTTGTAATTGTCAATTCTTATTTAGGAACAACAATTCTAACTATTTTGTGTTTACTTGGTTTATTGTTATTATTTTTTCTTTGGTATATATGGATACACGAGAATAAGAGAAATGATATTTTAAATTGTTTTGGTTATATTATTACATCTGTTATGTTGATTGGAGTTATGATTCCTGAATTCTTATTATGGTGCGGTTACCCAATAAATTTTTGAAATAGAACAAAACATAAATGTCAATTTTTAATTTACCTTGGTGTGATTTTTTTATGGCATTTTGTGGTTGTATTACTTTGACTCTGTTACTTGTAAAAGATGTGCATTGTAAATCAGTTATTAAAATACGATGGTACAAATATTTGTTGTTTGCTGCGGTATTTACAATTTTATTAAATTTTTTGTTTTCTTTGTCTTGTGTAGAATCGCTTAAACTGTTTAGCGGGATATACTGTATAAAATTGTTTCTTCTTTTTTGGAATATACAACAGCAAATTGATGTTGAGAAAATGCTTGAAAAACGGAAACAAGCGGAACTCAATTCGGCTGGGGAACCACAAAAAGAACAGATGTTTTGAATAGCCAAAATCAGGAAGTTTTAAACGCTTTGATAAAACTTACCGGAGTTAATTTTCAATTCAACAAAAATCTGTGGCGTGCATGGCTGATCGAATCACGCCGAACCACCTCCTTCAACGCCCGACGCGGCTAAAAATTGCGGCTAAGATTTAGGTAAAATTTCGTATATTATTGCCAAA
>JAISNF010000279.1 GCA_031276415.1 Planctomycetaceae bacterium | reverse complement strand
GTACGATTCGTGGTGCTCATCAAGCTTTAGCCAGAAACTTAGTCGATGTTGTTGAAGGAAACAGCGGAACTAATGATCATCCACAGAACAATGGAAAAGGACATTACATATTTGGTAGTTGGCACGCCGGAGGTAGTATCAATTTCCTACTCGGTGATGGTGCTGTTCGTTCCATTGCGCCAACAACAAACAATTCGATTGTCGCCAGTTTAATTAATGTTGCCGATGGTAAAAATGTCGAATTCCCCGGTCGATAAGGTAAACATTTTCAAACACTGAATAAAAGAAACAAAAAAATAAAGACAACGCAGTATTTTGCCTAAAATATTGCGTTGGCGTACTTGTTTATTTTTGTGAAATAGCGTATATTCTATTTCTTAGGATTTTTGGTACGCGGATTCAATTACAAATGCAAAATTATAAATACAAAATTTGTTTTAATTGATTTTGTTTTAATTGAACGGGTATCTTTTTTTCAGTTGTTTGTTAATTTATTACTTTATTAACTTTTGAGGAGAACGATTTTTATGAAGACCATTTTTACTTTGACGAGTATTTTTCTAACTTTTTCCTTTGTACTTTCCGTTTCCAATTTGGTAATTGCAGAGGAAGAAGGTTTTGTTTCGTTGCTAACTTCACCTCCGCAGTCCGCAATTTCATGGACTGAAAACGGTAAACCGCTTAACGGTTGGGTTAAACGCGGCGGCAACGCAACTTTTACCGTTGAAAATAATGCCATCGTTGGAAAACACGGAACCGGCATTAACACATTTTTGTGTACGGAAAAGAAATATTCCAACTTCATTTTGAAATTCGATGTTAAATACGACATCGAATGTAATTCCGGCGTTCAATTTCGTTCTGATGTTCTATCAAAAGACGGAAAAGAATTGCTTTTCGGTTATCAGTACGAAATTCTGCCCGAAAACGATACCGCCAATGTTTACGATGAACATCGTCGAAATCGTTACCTTATTCCGCAAACTCCTGAATTGCAAGCGAAAATCAATCAGGTGTTCAAGAAAAACGATTGGAACGAAATTATTATTCAATGTGTTGGTCCGTCCATCAAAACATGGTTGAACGGTGAAAAAATCACTGATTTTGCGGATATTGAAGCCAATGAAGGTATTTTTGGGCTTCAGGTTCATTCCGGTGAGCAAGGTCAGGTTCGATGGCGGAATATCCGAATCAAAGAACTGCCGCCAACACCTTGGATATTATTGTACGCTGATAAAAAATTCGGTGATATTGAAATCAAACCGGTTGGAAAGTGGGAAACTCAAGAAGACGGCTCACTTCGCGGAACTACCGAAAAAGATCAACCCAAAGACGGAATGGTGTTAAGCAAAGAATCGTACAAAAATTTTGCCGTTAAAGTTTCTTTCAAAATGATTACAGGAAACAGCGGTCTCTATTTTCGTGCGGAAGAAGTGGATAAACCGTATTGGCTCAAAGGATTTCAATGTGAAATCGCTGTTGGTGGTGATACCGCCGGACTTTGGGAAGTTCAAGGGCGGGGTTGGGTTGCCAAAAATGTCGAGTTGGCTAAAGAAAAATACAAAACCGGCGATTGGAATGAAGTCGGAACTGTTGCCGTCGGCGATCAACTAACAACTTTTCTCAACGGCTGGACTATCGTCAATATTAACGATCCCCAATGTGCCAAAGAAGGAAAAACCGGTCTCCAACTTCATGGCGGCGGGAATCAAGGTTGTTTATTTCGTAACTATTACATCATGCCGCTTGATGAAAATGCCGTCGAACTAATCAAAAAATAATTAGTAACGTAATCATTCGCAGCAATAACCATTTTCTAAAATTATTGTGCGTCAATAACGTTATTTATTGTAACTACCTGTTTTAATTTTATCACAGAGTTCGCAGATGATGTTGATAAACGCAGTTTATTTTAAAGTATAAAACTAAGAAAACAGGCAGTTACATTTTTGAATTATCTCAAACTACCAAAATATTACATTTTTAAAGGATAAAGGCAATGCGTATTTTGTTATTGTTATTTCTTAATGTTGTTTTGTGTTCGCTAACTGTTGTTGCGGAAGACATAAAAATCAACGTACAAAAACGAGTTTTTGAACAGAAAACCGAAGTTCAGAATTGGAAACCAACCGAAACCGCAATCATTATTTGTGATATGTGGGATGAACATTGGTGCAAAGGAGCAACGGCGCGTGTTGCAGAAATGGCTCCGGTAATGAATCAGGTTCTTCAAAACGCCCGCAATAAAGGAGTAACAATTATTCATGCGCCCAGCGGATGTATGAAGTTTTACGAAAACAGCCCCGCAAGAAAACGCGCTACGGAATTTAACGATCCTAAAATCAGGGAATTACTTAACGGTGAAGCGTGGAATAATGGTCTTCCTTCGGAGCAAGGTGTTAAGTGGTCAATCGATCAAAGTGACGGCGGTTGCGATTGTGAGCCAAAATGTAAAGGCGGTTCTCCCTGGAAACGTCAAATCGAAACGTTAATTATTGACGACGAAAAAGATTTGGTTTCCGATAAAGGTGTTGAAATTGGTTCGTTTTTGAAGGCGAAGGAAATTAAAAACGTTATTTTAATGGGTGTTCACACGAATATGTGTGTGATTGGTCGTCCATTTGGATTACGTAACATGGTTAAACTCGGTAAAAATGTTGCGTTAATGCGAGATATGACCGACACAATGTACAATTCCCGATCTTTTCCTTATGTTTCGCATTTCAAAGGAACTGATCTTATTATTGAACATATTGAAAAATATGTCTGTCCGACAATTCTTTCAACCGATTTTATCGGCGGTAAACCATTTCGGTTTGCACAAGATAAAAGGTAACCGCCTGTTTCCTTAACCATATTAACCACATGAAAACACGGCGGAAACAAAGAAAATGCGTCCGCAGAGAACGCTGATATTCGCAAATTATTTTTAAGATACGGAAATTACAATGCCTTGCGTATTTTTCGCACGGGTTTTCCGTACACTGGTTTCGTATCCTGCGTTTTATCGTTTGTTATGTTTGGATCGTTTGGTTTGGCGAATGATTCAAACCCTTTCAAGTCTGCCCGTTTCAGAAGTTTATCGATACGCATTTCAATTCGTGTCAATTCCGAGCCTTCTTGTACTGTTACAAAAGTATAGGCAACTCCTTCACGTCCCATGCGTCCGGTACGACCAACACGATGAACATAATCGTCGCAAAAAGCCGGAATATCGTAATTAATAATATGCGAAATTCCCGATACATCAATTCCGCGTCCCACCACATCCGTAGCAACAAGATATCGTAATTTTCCAGAACGAAATTGACTCATCACCCGATCTCGTTCACTTTGCATCAACTCACCGTGTATCGCCGCCAGACTGTCCATCTGTTTTGATAGAAGTTTTGCCAAATGATCGGCACCGCGTTTGGTTCGTGTAAAAATAATTGCCTGATTCGGTTGTTGTTCGTTGAGCAAATAAAGTAACGCATCGAATTTTCGTTCAGGATCAACCGTAACATAAAACTGTTCAATCGTTTCAACCGCCAGACTTTTATTGGAAAAATCAAGGATTTCCGGCGATTTCATATATTTTTCCGCAAGACGAACAACCGGTGGCGGAAGTGTTGCGCTAAATAACAACGTTTGACGTTCTGCAGGAGTTCGTTTCAAAATTTTCTCAATATCGGGACGAAAACCAATATCAAGCATTCGGTCGGCTTCGTCAAGAACAACCCAGCGTAATTGATCCGCTGTCAGTGCGCGGCGATTCATTAAATCAAGAATCCGCCCCGGCGTTCCAACAATCAGATCAATACCTTCGCGAAGTTTTTCGATTTGTTTTGCGAGCGGTTTTCCGCCGTAACAAGCAGTCAGCCGAATATCACGTCCGTAAGAAAGCCGCGTTGCTTCGTCACGCACCTGAACAGCAAGTTCCCGCGTCGGAACAAGAATTAGCGCAACAGGATCATCGCCCGGCGGACATTCTTCAATTCCTTCAATAATCGGAATACAAAACGCTGCCGTTTTACCGGTTCCGGTTTGAGCCTGCCCCATAACATCCGCTCCGGCTTTGACCAGTTTGAAAACACCGGACTGAATCGGCGTCGGCTCTAAATAACGGACAATTTTTAATGCTTCCAGCATTGTTTCAGAAACACCCAACTCCGCAAAACCGCTGACTTCCGCTTCAATATCCGCCGGATCGGGAATTTTTGATTCAACCAACGGGTAAAGATTGCCGCGAGGCTGAGATATCGGACGATAAATATTCGGACAACTGTTTTCGTGATGTTCGTTCTGATTTTTGAAATCAAAAGGTTTTTTTTCATTTTGTTGCGGCGGCTTTATTTTTTCGACATCTTTTTCGGCATCTTTTTTTGCAACTATTTTATTTTCCGTTTCATAAAAAGGAGTTTCCTGTTTTTTTTCGGAACAAGATTCTAAATTGGTAGCCGGAATTTTACGGGACACTTTTATTTTGTTGCGCGAATATTTTTTCTTATTCCGTTGCGCAACCGGTTCATTTTCCGTGCGGCATGTTTTTTGCAACACATTTGAAGCAGCCGGTTCTTTTTTGGGAAGTTCTTTTGTTGCCGGTTCCTTTCTTTGAGATTCATTATTTGAAGGTCGCCGGCGATTAACCGTTGAAACATATTTTGTATCCTGTACGTTATCGGATACTTTATTTGTTACTTTATCAATTTTTTTATCCGGTAATTTTTCCGGAATAATAAGCGGAACATATTCTCTTTTATCCGGATCCCAAACCATTTGTTCTTTTTTGGGTTTCAAGGGAATAGGCGGTAAATTCAAGGATGTTACAGGATTTGTTTTAGGTTTTGCGGGAATTTCCGGTTTGGAAGAATAGTTTTTATGAGACGGATTTTTGTTCATTTTTTGAGACGCAACAACTTGAGAAAGTTCTTCATCGGTCGGAACCGGAGTTCGACCATAACTCGGCAGATTTAAGTCCTCATCATCGTCACTGTCAAACAAGGGAAATATCGTAACCGATTCCGAAACATTTATATTATCGTTTATATTATCGTTTATATTATCGCTGTAATTTAACGGGACAGTTTTTTTGTTTCTTTTTTTTCTCGTTTTAACTGTCGGAGATTTAGGGTTATTGTTCTTTATTGCCGAAGTTTCCGCAACGTTTTTAACGTTTTTTTGCGGCGGTTGTTTTTTTTCGTGAACTGTTTTTTTCGGTTTTTCCGTGACTTTGGAATCCGATTCATTCAGAGTATCCAATTCTTCCGGTTCACCGGATTCTCCAAAATACAAATCATCATCGGGACTAACATCTTCCCGATCTTCACTTTCGACGAATCCCCAACGGAAGGAATCGACATAATTTTCGCGCCGTTGCCCGAAATGCCGTCGGGATTTTTTGTTGTTTCGTCTGTTATTTTTGTTTGATTTTTTTTCCTGAGCCATTGTTAATAAAATAAAGTTTCTGGTAAACGCAACAAAAAAAGTTGCGAATATTGTTAATTGGTTGTTAGTGAATTATTGTTAAAGGTTTTTTTAATTTTTCCATTGACTTGTAGTTTAATGACTTCGATATTTTCGAGACCGTCGTTGTCAACAACTTT
>JAISNF010000270.1 GCA_031276415.1 Planctomycetaceae bacterium | reverse complement strand
GATGTTGAATCGCCGTCATCTCGTGATAATGTTTCTGTTCACGGTAAAACGAATGAATTGACAACCGGAATTTATTCATGGAAACGTCCGATTATTACTATTGCGGAATTACCGGAATTGCCCAATCGTTGGATTGATGAATCATAACCAAATGATAACAATCCCAAAAAAGTACACAAGACCACTTTTGAATAAGTTATTTTTGCGCGATGCCTAATGATGTTTTAAAATTGAGTTTATTCTTCTGGTGTTTCCAATTCAAAATTAAAGATATTTTTTCCTTTTACAACATTAACGATGAATCCTGAAGTTTGATGGCACAGATACTTTTCCGGTAATGCAGAGATCGTTTCAATATTCAGCTGTTGTCCTTGCCTTATTACTTCCATTTCTTGTGCTGTCAGCTCTCGAATAAATTTGTCTTTGCTGAAAGAAACTGCATATTTTCCAACGATAGTTCCTTTACCATACTTTTTAGAATACAACATACTTATTGTAAATTCACCTCTGTTGTTGGTGCGACCAAATGCAATAGTTCCTTGTTCTTTTCCTTCGGTTGCGAAAAAAGTAACTGTTACATCTTCAAGAGGTTTTCCATCCAACGTTACCGTTCCTTGTACCATTTCGAGACGTTGTCCACAACCACTTATGGTGGAGGAAACCCCAAGTACTAATACGAATAGTAATGTGATTCCAGTTTTTGTGTGAGATTTCATGATTTTGTATTAATGGAAAAAAATAGGATATGTTGTAATTATTCCGTGGAATTTTCAGTTTAACCGTAAAGATCGCCAAGATAACGCAAAGAATGTAAGGTTTTTAACTCTCCAATTCGTATAATTTATAAATTATTCTTTGCGTTTCCTGTGTTTACTTTTGTGGTAAAAAAATATAAAAACACCAAAAGCAAAAGTAAAGATTTTATAACCCTGTTGTTGGTTCTCCTCCTTTAGGAGTTCCCATTGCCCCCCAAACTCCCCATGGTGAAGGTCCTGTATAGATTCTCCATGGAGCACCGGTTCCGGTCAAAGTATTGATACTCGTCGCCAATTTTGTACCAACATCAATTGTTTCAGACACAAAACGAACAGAAGCATCTCCAAGACAGATATTTACACCACCAGGATGGTAACTGCTTGCCGAACCAAGGTAATCGACTTGATCCAGCTGTGTTCCGCGAGCACAAGTTGGAGAATTGGGCGGTAAGTTTGTTTGGATTGAAATACTTTGTCCTCTTCCATCATAAGGACGCCTTCCGGGCATCATAGCAAAATGACCATCATTTGTAATTGCCGAATCACTTATCAACACTCCGCCACTATTGATTGTTGATAGGCAGTCAATGGGTTTACTCGAAGGTGTAAATGTGTTTTTGATCGCAATACCACCTCTGATAACAGGAGTTGCAGAACGGTCAAACGTTACAACACGTTCACCATAAAATATTGTATTACTTGATCCGTCTAAAAAATCAGCAAAAGAAGTCGTTGCAAGATGACCGGGACGAAAAATACTACGAATCGCATTAAAATTGTAACCATTTTGAACCATGAAATCGCCCAATACAACATTATAATTTGATCTGGTCATTTCTTCATTTTTTTTCGTTATTACCTCTGGATCAGAAGGGCATCGAAATGTGGCAACTGGTTGAGCACCAATTCTTATGCCGCTTCCACCCTCTTGAGAGGCATAATATATCCAACTGCAGTTATTCGAAATTGCATTTTGTGTGGTTATCTTAACGGCATCATAAAGAGTATTTTGTTCCAAGAATGGAAATAATTGAGCAATAACACCAATCCGCCAGCGTTGATTGTCTGGTGAAGTCAATGTATTAGCTCCCAAAGAAACAGCATAAGCGTTGTTTGGAAAGAAATTAAAAGTGTCGTGATGATTGTGTGTCGCCAACCCAAATTGTTTTAAATGATTGGTACACTGCATCCGCCTCGCGGCTTCTCTAGCGGCTTGCACGGCAGGCAACAGTAGAGCGATTAACGCACCAATAATCGCAATCACTACAAGTAATTCTACTAACGTAAATCCAAAAATTGAACGAACCTTCATAGTTTTTTCTCCTAAACTGAAGATGTGAAAAATTTAAACAGATTACATAACAAATAATCTGTTTGTTACAAAGTGGGAAACAAACGCAACGCCGAGAAACGGCAACAGAAATATCGCTCTTCAGAGTTAGGAGCGACACGCAACCAAAGACAGGTTCATTCCCACCGATCAAAGTAGTGCGGTACATATTAAAATGTAACGCTGAATTATACCCATAGAATCAATACGCGACGCTCCCTTAACGGGAGCCACGCAACTCTACTGATTCTACGGTAATTTTCTACACGGAAAATCCGTTGATCTTGTAGAAAATTACAGTTCGCCGAAGCGACTTTGGTTTTGTTGACGTACTCGATTTTTTTAATACCCGAACAAAAATTCGGGCAACTTATTTTTCAAAATGGAAAATGGTCTCCAAATGTTGAAATTAAAAAAACTAAATTAATTATCGGATATTTTACAAAATAAGTTAAACCTGTCAACACCAAGAACAAAAACTTTTTTTTCGCATGTTTTGTTGTTTTTTCTATTTTTAAAAATTATTGGTGTTTCTCTGCGATCATCTGCGTCATCTGCGGACAAGTTTCTTTTGTCTGAGGCATCTGTAGTAAAAATAAAACAGACGGTGACTGTGTTATTTTGTTACGTCCGACCAATTCGCCCGGTTTGTATTATCAGATGACGGGACGCGGATTTCGGTTACATGAAACGAAAACGAATTGTC
>JAISNF010000201.1 GCA_031276415.1 Planctomycetaceae bacterium | reverse complement strand
TTAACACGTTTGATTTTGAGCGAATGATTTTTTTTGCATTTTTATTTACGGCAAATTTACTAATAGTAGAATATTTATCGACTATAGAAGATAATCTATTTAAGGTACTTCTAAAAACTCAAATTTACTTTTTAAAATCACAAAGAACACAGAGAAGAAAAGTGTCCACAGATGAACGCAGATAATTTTTTATTTTATTTAAAAACCATCTGCGTTAATCTGCGTAATCTGCGGATGGTTTTTCTATGTTCTCTGTGAACTCTATGGTTAAATAATCTTGTGGTTACATAAAAACAAATTTATTATTTTTAGAATTTCTTTCTATGAATTGTTTGTTCTTGACAGTGTAAGGGCAATAATGAATAATGAATATTGTTTTACATTTGATAAGATTTTTCGAATTTTATTTATTATTTTTATTTATTACAACAGCGATGCCGGAATATCGTTATACTGCGAGGAATGAGTTTGGAGCCAAAATGGAAGGCGTTATTGACGCTGCCACCGAATCCGAAGCCGCTGCAACACTTTCTGTTGGCGGATTATTTCCTTTGGAAATGACGCCGGTTCTGAAACAAACTGTAACCGGCAAAGTCCGGCGGGTCAACGCTCAACAATTGGCATCGTTTTATTCGCAACTTGCAGATTTGTTACATGGCGGTGTTCCATTGCTTCGATCTTTGAAAATATTGCACGACCAAACTTCCAACACCAATCTGAAATTTGTTTTGGACAACATTTATCGGCGTGTTGAAGCCGGCGAGACGTTGGCGGAAGCGATGACGCGATACCAAACTGTTTTTGGCGAAATGGGAGTTCAGATGGTTCGTGCCGGTAGTGAGGGCGGTTTTCTTGAAGAATCTTTAACCCATGTTGCCGAATATACGGAAACTCAAGACGACTTAAAAAGCCGGATTATTGGGGCATTAGTTTATCCGGTTTTGTTATCATTTTTTCTAATTACTGTTGTTAGTGCGATTCTTGTGTTTATTGTTCCCTATTTTCAAACGCTTTTTGAGGATCTTCGTAAACGCGGTGAATTACCGCAGATTACGGAATGGCTTCTTTTTATTTCGGCGCAGGCAAAGTTTTTTTTAATTGGGATAATTCCGGTTTTGATTTTTGGTTTTATTTGGTTCCGTTTTTGGAGTCGGACGGAAAACGGGCGTCGATTGATTGATCGTTTCAAACTGCGAATGCCGCTTGTTGGTCGGGTTTACGAAGGATTTGCGGTTGCCAGATTTTGTCGGGTTCTTGGAACTTTGTTGAAAAACGGGGTTCCTATTGTCAAATCGCTTGATATTTCGGCGGATGCGACCGGCAATCAAATTCTTTCTGATGCTATTCAGCGGGCTTCTGAAAATATTAGTGGGGGTTCACGTCTTGCCGGACCGCTTGCGGAGTCGGGTTGTTTTCCGCGTTCTATTGTTGAGATGATTTCGGTTGCGGAAGAATCGAATACGCTTGATTCTGTACTTATTGATATTTCCGCTTCGTTGGAAAAAAGAAATTGGCGTTCACTTGATCTTGCTGTCCGGTTTATTGAACCGCTTATGCTTATGCTGCTTGGTACGATTGTTTTTTTTCTTGTTTTGGCACTAATGATGCCAATCTTTAATATGTCCAATATGTAAAAAGTGAATAGTTAATAGTTAGTAGTTAGTAGTTAGTAGTGAATAGTGTTCGCAATGCGGAATTATCCACTTTCAACTCTCCACTATAATTGGGGCATTTCCAATATAGCCGGCGGTTTTAACTGCCGGAAGTAGAGACGCAATGTATTGTGTCTCTACAACGGTTGATGATGTTTCGAGATTAACCGGCGCAACCATTCAGGCGAACGGTTGCAACTACCTCTTTACAAAACCTTAATTCTATCTTTTTTGAATTTTTCTAAACTCTTGAAATATCTTGAAATTTTTACGAGTTTATACTTAAGGTAACTTCTAATAACCGGCTTTTTATCTAACCACAGAGTTCACAGAAAAAACCGTCCGCAGATTTCGCAGATGGACGCAGATAAAAGAAAACTTATCCGCAGATTACGCAGATAATCACAGATAATTTTAATCATAATCTGCGATCATCTGCGAAATCTGCGGACTCTTTTAAAAACAATCTGCGGACTTGTTTTTTTGTGTTGGTTATTTTTCTAGGCGGATTGATTCGATTTCGATCTTTTTATTTTCGGAACCGACAGGGTCAAAACGTAAACTTGTGATTTGACGCCGCCAGTTTTTCTTTGATTTCAGATCGAAAACGTAATCGTGAAACTGCCCGTCCGCCGTAACCGGAACACTTAAACTGTTTGCTTCAGAAACAGGACTGGTAACAGTTGACCAGAACAGTTGAGCGCGTTCCGCAGAACCTGTTCCTGAAACTTTCATCCGAATCTTGAGATAATTCCAATCTGTTGCCGGAATCCGATCAAGATTGATCGTCATTGCCGGATCGTGATTTGTGGATTCAAAGATCAGATGATCATTTTCCGTTTTGAAATTGTTGATGCCCATTAAAGACTTCCAACCTTGTGTTCCGTTCTTGAAATCCCAAGCGGTTCGGTTCATTTTTTCTATCGGCAGTAAATCATAAGGACCAAGCCCAACATCGCTCGGTGCATAATTCAACGCCCAACCTTCCGCCGGTTTTTTGCAAAACGTTTCACGAATTACCTCAAACATCCCAAAACCAAACTCGGCGTTCGGTTCCGCATAAGAACCTTCGCCCCATTCATTCGTCGGAGCCAAAACCACACTTTTGATTCCGGTCTTTTCGGCAAATTTTTTGTAATCGTTGCAAATCTTTCGGAAACCTTCAACAGTTCGATGCTCAATATAAGTCTGCTTGTATCCGTGCCAAGGACGTGAATCCCAACCTGTTGAAAGATTCGGCAAAAACGGCAAAATCCCCGTTTGATGCCGTGCCTCCCAATACGGTAAACTCGCCTCAACAACAAGATCAAAATCAAAACGCAATGGATTTTTCGCCTTGCCGCCGTGATGCATAAAATGATAAATTGAGGTCATTTCAAAACCGGCATCGGCAAGCCATTGAATATCGCTTGCCGCAGTCGAGGCTTCAGACCATTTCATTGCGATAAAATAAATTCCCTTGAATCCGGCTGCTTTTGCCATTTCATTTGAAAGATCAAGCAGACGCTTCACTCCTTCGCCTTTTTTCAGTTCTTTGCCCTTTGCCCGTTCAATAGCGGCGATGTCATTATCCATATTTTGCGGACTCCAGATCATCACGACCGGTTTACCGTCTTTGGTAAAATATTCCGGCGTATTGAAATAATTCTCGATCCAGAATTTGGTTACGGCGCGTTGATCTTCTTCGCTGTGACTACCGGCAGCGTTGTGGTTTGCCCACATCATTGCCCACTTGAACATGGACTTGTATTTTGCTTTTTGAAAACCTTTGACCCAATGATCGTTATGTTGAGAACCTTTATGCCAATACCAATCGACAAGATAATATTGGATACCGTTTTCGACCGACCATTTGATTTGCCAATCAATCACTTCGGGGTTGCCTTCGTCGTACCAACCAAGAACCGGTTTACGCTCGGGGTAAGTGTTATAAATTCTTGCCCATGCTTCCATCCTTCCCCAGCCCGGATAATACAATGCTCCAATCTCATAATCACTTTTAACCGGTTTCGGTGCAGGAACATAATCTGCTTTGGGGAGATTCAGATTCTTCTCAATACGAACCGGAACAGTTGCAGACTCCTTCTTAATACCGGAGCCTTCAAACTCCAACGTGATTTTCCCGTCAAACGGTTGCGAAGCCACAAAATTGATATAGTATGTTTTTGTTACTGATGGATTCAATTCGGACAATGTCACTTGGTTGGAATCGGAATCTGAATAGGGAACAAATTTTATTCCGGCGGGAAGAATCGGTTTAACTTTGATTCCGTGAGCCGTTTGCCCGCCGCTGTTACGTAATCGAATCGCAAGCGGAGTTGGTTTACCGGTTCGGTTAATTGCTTCGGGCTGATAAATTTGTTCGATTTCAATTTCCGCCGGACCATGTGGAGTGTCGGAAATGAGTAATTGTTTGAGAGTTGCTTTGGCTTCGGGAGCATCGCTTACCGTCAACTGCATCAGATGGATTTTCTCTTGCAACACCGAATCGTTCAAACCGTCAATATTATACCAATGGTTTTGCCCATCCGCTTTGAGCGGAAAACGAACCGTTGTTGCCTGACCGTTATTTTTGCAAAAGGTCAAATTTCCGAATTTGCCGTAATTGACGGACATTTCCAACGAAATCCAACCGCCGTTCTTGTCAATATCAACCGTCATCGGTTCACTTTCAATGCCGCTGATACTGCCGCCGCCAACACCGCCGACAATCTCCAAACCGTTTGCGGTTGATTTAATATTGCTGTTATCCAGCGGTTTCCAAAGTGGTTGCGGTTTTGTGAAATCCCAAACCGGTTTAACTTCGGGGGCTTTGCTGAGATTCAAATCAACAACACGAATCCAATCAAGTTCGTAAAACATTTTGCCGTAATCCAATGCAAGATTGGGAAAATCGATTCTTAGTTTAACGATTTTCTTTTCGTTGCTCCAGTTGGGAAAAATCCGAACCGTATGCCATTGTTCATCGCCGAGAACATCCCAATCGGTTTTCTTTTTCGGAGAAAAGCCGCTGTATTGACCTTCGGTGGTGTTGGTAAAATAAACTTCACCGTGCCCGCCGCTGTTTGTCCGGTAGCGAAATTCTAATACTTGTGAATTTGTTGTTGTAAAATCGAGACCGTTTGCCACAAAAAACGGATCACCGCCCGAGGCAACCGCCCGATAAATTCCATCTTTAACCTGAACATCTTTGAGAGCGTTGATTCCGTTCCAATGTTCACGATCTTTGTCGAAGTTCCATTGTTGCACAGTGATTGTTTGTGCG
>JAISNF010000025.1 GCA_031276415.1 Planctomycetaceae bacterium | reverse complement strand
GGGACTACCTGTTACCCGAAAGGCGTAGTTTACCAAATTAGGGATAACTCAGCAATATAAATTCTCAACAAAAAAAACAATATCGCCTACTGACAGACTACTACTGCGTAACATGAGTTTATTAATCACAGAGAAAGGAAAATAGTCCGCAGATTGCGCAGATTATCGCAGATTGTTTTTAAAAATAGTCCGCAGATTACGCAGATTATCGCAGATTGTTTTTTGATAATACGAAACAACAAAATATACAAAAATTTTTAACTTTATTTCATATAGTAACTTCTAATAACGTTTTTTATTTAACCACAGAGAACACAGAGTTCACAGAAAAAAAGCGTCCGCAGATTACGCAGATAAGACGCAGAAAACTAATTTGTGTCCATCTGCGATTTCTGTGTAATCTGCGGACTCATTTCTTTTTTCCAATCTCCTGTGGTTAATAAAAAAATAAATTTGTGGTTATTAGAGGTTAACTGAAATAATTTATGAAATATTATGATTTTGGTTGTTGTTAATTAGTTTAGTGTTGTCAAAGGGGGCGGTATCGGATATACTTTTGCTTTTTACCTGATTTCTTTACCCGAATTTCTAACACTTTCGTTTGTTTTTGCTCTCACAACATGAATGATCTGAAAATCTTTTCCGGACGTGCTAACCCTTGTTTAGCCCGACAAATTTGTGATTATCTCGGTATTCCGCAAGGTCAACTTACGGTTGGTAACTTTCCAGACGGAGAAACCCAATGTAAGATTGAACAAGATGTTCGCGGACAAGATATCTTTATTATTCAACCAACTTGTCCGCCCGTAAACGAAAATCTAATGGAACTTTTGATTTTGATCGAAAGTTTCAAACGCGCAAGCGCTGACCGTATTACTGCCGTTATTCCCTATTTTGGTTATGCCCGCCAGGATCGGAAAGATGAAGGAAGAGTGCCGATTACCGCAAAATTGGTCGCCAATATCTTAACACGTGCCGGTGCTGACCGGATTCTTTCAATGGATCTCCACGCCGCCCAAATACAAGGATTTTTTGATATTCCGGTTGACCATCTAACCGCTGCACCGGTTCTCGATAATTTTTTTCGCAATCTCGGTTATACGGAAGATCGGATTGTGGTAGTCAGCCCCGACGAAGGAAGTATTAAACGTTCCGCTTCCCATGTTAAATCGCTCGGCGGAAGTTTGGCAATCATCGATAAACGCCGCTTCGGTAATCGCGTAGAACAAGCAAATTTGATCGGCGGTCCCATCAATGGAAAAATCGCCTTGCTTTTCGATGATATGATCAGTACAGGTAGTTCCATCTGCGGCGCCGCTCATCTGGTTAGAAAACACGGAGCGGAAAAAATTTATATCGGCGCAACACACGGCGTTCTCTGCGGTAACGCCGTCGCCAATCTCCGTAACGCACCAGTTGAAAATATTATATTAACCGATACAATTCCGTTGCCAGAGGAACTGTTGCCCAACCTGAAAGTTTTGAGTGTTGCGCCTTTGCTCGGCGAAGCAATACGCCGTATCCATTGCCACGAATCCGTCAGCCGGCTTTTTAGCGATATGCAGTTGTGGAACGGAAAATAATATCGGCTCCGTATTGCCGGCAGTGATCATTTTTAATATTGAGAACTTTTAATTGGAATCAAAACGTTATTTAATAGTTGACATTGTTTCAAACCGTTTTTTTGTGTGTTTGAGAACGAACTTTTTTTATATTTGTTTGTATTTGATTGCATTTGATAAAAGATCAGGTAAAATTTTCCGAATAATCAGGATGATTCATAAATTCAATATTCGAAAATTAATGACGGTTTTGAAAAACAGTATCGTCGAAATTTTTTTTACTGTTGCCAAGATTAGTCCTAATCCGATAATTTGATTACATTTTATTGAAAATTTTTTAGAATTTTTTAAAATTTTTTAAAACATAGATCGGAAATATTCATCCGAAGTTGGACTTTTATTTTGTAACCGATATAACAACAATTTTTTTACCGGACTTATTTTGATGTGTGAAGACATGATAATTATTGTTTATTAATTGATTGTTCTTCAGAATGAATTTTGAAACTTGATCCAACAAAAAATTAGGGTGAAACGATGGATGTTCAATTAGTTGTTGCCAGCGGAAGCAAAGCAGGACAGGTAATACCGGTAGCGGGACCCAAATTTATTATAGGTCGTGCGGATGACTGTCATCTCAAACCGCGAAGTGAATTGATTAGCCGATACCATTGTGCTGTTATTTCCGAAGAGGGTTATGTTGCCATTCGGGATCTTGGCAGTAAAAACGGTGTTTATCTGAATGGAGAACGTGTTTCAATGGAACACGAACTCAAAAACGGTGATAAATTGAGTGTTGGACCGTTGGAATTTTTTGTTCATTTGGCGGTGGAAGTCAAAGGACAGAAAAAACCAAAAGTCGAATCAATTAGCGAAGCAGTAACGCGAACCGTTGAAATCCAGTCCACAACAACCAAACCGGATGAAAAAGAAGCGGAAATCGCTGACTGGTTGTTGACCGCCGGAGAAAGCGAACAAGATCAGGAAACAAAAACAATTGACGCTTCCGAGTTACTGGCTCAATTGCAGAGTCAAAAAGACGATGAAGTGGAAAATAAATCGGAAAATAAAAAAGACGACACAACATCAACCAGCCGTGATGCCGCCGCAAATCTGCTCAAAAATTTCTTCAAAGGCGGACGCTAATTTGTAACTGCCTGTTTTAGCAACTTCTAAAAATTACAAATTTATTTTGATTAACCACAGAGGACACTTAAAAAATTGTCCGCAGATTGCGCAGATAAACGCAGATTATTTTTTGTTTTATATTTAAAAACAATCTGCAATAATCAGCGTCATCTGCGGACACATTTTAAAACAATCTGCGACAATCAGCGTCATCTGCGGACAATTCTTTAATATCTGCGTTCATCTGCGGACTAATTTCTTTGGTCTTGCGATAAAAAAGCGGTAAAAATCAAAATGGACAGTTACTTGTTATTTTATTTACAACGCCGTAAAATGGTGAAATTAAATTTTAATTACGAATGTTAATTGCCGTTAATTGCAAAGTTTTTTTGTTAATTCGGTTTGCTG
>JAISNF010000138.1 GCA_031276415.1 Planctomycetaceae bacterium | reverse complement strand
TTTTGATCTAAAATAATTTAAAAAATTCCTCTCTGTGAACTCTGTGTTCTCTGTGGTTAAATAATCTGTGCTTAAATAAACTGTGCTTAAATAAAAGGGCAGTTATTAGAAGTTACCTATTGGCTATGGTTCAGAGAAATTGTTGTTCAAAAGTTGTTTTTTATAAGAAAAACCGTTATAGAAAACCGATTTTCTTTTCTTAAATACAGTGGGTTAAATAAATGTTTGCTTTACAAACAAGTTCGAAAGGAAAAAGGGGCAGTTCTTATAACTCCGCTTTTTTTTCTCCAAAAATATCTTTAGATTTATCGAATATGATTGATCCGCCTCCCGTAATGCGGTTTACGCATCCGCTTCCGTATGGTGCCATTTTGCATGATAACGGAGTTCAATTTGTTGTTGTCAGCCGGCTGGCAAAATCGATGAAACTTCTTTTATACGAAAAGGTTACAGACTTAGAGCCGTCTGATATTATTCAGTTTAACCGCGAAGAAAACCGTTGGGGACATGTTTGGTCATTGTTTGTTAAAGGTTTGCAAGCCAAACAACTTTACCATTTTCAGGCGGAAGGTCCTTTTGAACCGGAAAAAGGGTTGCGTTTTGACGGGCGTGCTCGTTTGATTGATCCTTACGCCAAAGCCTTAGCCGGAACTTTTTTATCGTCATTTGACGGTATTATCCGACCGCCGAAATGTGTTGTTATTGACGACGACGATTTCGATTGGCGAGGTGACCGGCATATTCGGCAAGACCTTTCAAAGTCAATTATTTACGAACTCCATGTTCGCGGTTTTACGCAATCGCTATCAAGTGAAACAAGCCATGCCGGAACTTATCTTGGTTTGATTGAAAAAATTCCTTATCTGCTGGATTTGGGAATTACGGCAGTGGAATTGATGCCGATTCATGAATTTCCGATAAAAGGGAGCGATGGTTCGGAGCCGAAAATTAAAAATTATTGGGGTTACGACACGATGGCGTTTTTTGCGCCGCATCGCGGTTATGCTTACGGCAAAGAACCCGGCGCACAAGTCCGTGAATTTAAGGAAATGGTTCGTGCGTTTCATCAGGCGGGAATTGAAGTGATTCTTGATGTTGTGTTCAATCACACTTGCGAGGGCAATGAGTTTGGTCCGACACTTAGTTTCAAAGGGCTTGACAATCAGATTTATTACATGCTTGATCGCTGTCAATATTACAAAAATTACAGCGGTTGCGGTAATACGGTCAATGGTAATCATCCGATTGTTCGTGAAATGATTTTTAATTGTCTTCGGCATTGGGTACACAATTATCATATTGACGGTTTTCGTTTTGATTTAGCGTCTATTTTAAGTCGTGATCAATCGGGTAATCTTCAGGCGAATCCGCCGTTGATTGAACAAATTTCGGAGGATCCTTTACTTGCGGACACGAAAATTATTGCGGAAGCGTGGGATGCCGCCGGAGCATATCAGGTTGGTTCGTTTGGGGTTTACGGTCTTGGTTCTCAACGTTGGGCGGAATGGAACGGCAAATATCGTGATGACATACGGCGTTTTTGGCGTGGTGATCAGAATATGACGGGGGCGTTGGCAACACGTCTTTCCGGTTCAAGCGATTTGTACGCTCACAGCGGGCGTCATCCGCAAAATAGTATCAATTTTATAACATGCCATGACGGTTTTACGATGAACGATTTGGTCTCTTACAATTACAAACACAACGAAGAAAACGGCGAGCAAAATCGGGACGGTGAAAACAACAATCACAGTTGTAATTACGGAATAGAGGGATTGACGACGAATCATGAAGTTGAAACTGTACGAAATCGTCAGATTAAGAATATGATGGCAACACTTTTGTTGAGTCAGGGAATTCCGATGCTTGCTGCCGGTGACGAAGTCCGAAGAACACAACGCGGTAACAATAATGCGTATTGTCAGGACAATGCGATTTCGTGGTTTGATTGGCGTCTTCTCAAGCGGCACGGTGATATTCGGCGTTTTGTCAGGGAGTTGATTCGGTTTCGCAAAAAGGAAGTTGCGGTGCGGCAACCTTATTTTATGACCGGTCAACCGCGTATTCCCGGCGGATTGCCGGACATTAGTTGGTATGGTGCGCTTGGTGGTGCGGTACCTTGGAATAACAGTCTTGATCGGAGTTTAACTTGTTTAATTTCGGCGGTACCGCCGACGGCGGATTACGAGGGTTCGTTGTATCATCTTTTAATGATGTTTCATGGCGGTTGGGAGCCGCGTGATTTTTGTTTTCCGGCGGTGTGCCAGAATTTTTCGTGGCGGCTTTTTATTGATACATCCTCTGCTCCTCCCAACGATATTTTCCCGGAAGGAACAGGTCCCAAACCAAATATCAATTCCACATTAAAATTTATCCCTCATTCCATGCGAATATTCCTCGCAGAAACCAAATAATAGTGGAGAGTTGAGAGTGGATAGTGGAGAGTTTCGCAATGCGGAATTATTGCCCTAGCGGTTGTAATTCCGCTTGCGACACTATCAACTATCCACTATCAACTATCTTATGTTGCCCTTTCAGGGTATCGTCAAGAAGTTTGTTTTAACTATTAACCTGAAAGGAGGTTATCGTGTATTAGCCTGTTTGACACGTAGTTTTTTCGACGCAATGGGGGAGTGAATTATTTTGTGCGTTTTATTGGGCATTGACGGCATCTTCGATATTCAGAATTTTAATGTCGGTAACAGCCGGATCCAGTTGACGTAAATCTTCTATGCTGAAAGTCGGTTCACCGGATTGCGTTGTAAACGGAATCGTTTCAAT
>JAISNF010000056.1 GCA_031276415.1 Planctomycetaceae bacterium | reverse complement strand
AAACAACCAGCATCCCTTTGCCTTTTTTAAGCGGAATCCGATAAACAATGTCAAGATAAGCCCGCTTAAAGTGTTTATCGACCAACGAATCCGGCTCAATTTGTAAATGCTCAAGATCGAGCCATTCTTGAGATTCAGGCTGGAGAAAGAAACGCAAAAATTTCCGAGCCATCCGAACATTCCGCAATTTTTCCTTGCAGAACGCATCGTGTTGATACTTTTTCTTAAACTCTTCAAGTGCAACAAAATTAAACGGTTGCGTCAACATTGACGATTCTACGGCTGATTTTTCCGTTGATACTTTCGGCGAAGTTTCCGAAGATTTTTTCGATGAATTGTTTGGTGAATTGTTCGTTGATGTTTTTTTAGGCATGAAAAAAACTTTCTTTGTGTTAAAAATCTTTAGTGTTGAAAAAAATAATTTATTCGTTGAAATTTTCGTAAACCCAAATTTATATCAATTTCAAGTCTAAAATCAAGAGGCAACCGACATTTACGGTGAAATATTGCCTACTCTTTTGAGTTTCAATCGTAAACAGATTCAAAAAAATGCCGGATTATTGACAAATAGAAGTGTAACTTAAATAGTTCCAAAATAAATTACGTTTACTTTTTTGTTTCGGAGCGAAAACGTTCCAGTAATTTTTTTGTTACTTTGCCTGGTTGACCATTACCAATGATTCGTCCGTCGAGTTTGACAACGGGAATCAATTCCGCCGCACTTCCGGTGAGAAAACATTCTTCCGCCGTGTAAATATCATGTCGGGTCATAGGACATTCTTTGATATTCAGACCAAGTTCGGCAGCAAGTTCCAAAACAACACGCCGGGTAATCCCTTCAAGAATACCGGCATCCGGCGACGGCGTGTGTAATTGGTTTCGCTTGAAAATAAAGATGTTGTCGCCGCTACATTCTGCAACTTCGCCTTTTGAATTGAGCATCAGAACCTCAGCACAACCGGCTTGATGCCCCTCAATTTTTGCCAGAATATTGTTCAGATAATTCAAGGATTTAATCTGCGGTCCCAACATTGCCGGATTGGTTCGGATTGTCGAAGCAGTAATAATTTCCAAACCTTTTTCGTAATATTCTTTCGGGTAAAGTGCCAGATGATCGGCAATAATAATCACTTGCGGATCATGACAAAGATGAGCATCAAGCCCCAATGTCCCAGCACCACGCGTAATAATCAAACGGATATAACCATCAGAAATTCCATTGATTTGGAGAGTTTCGTTGACGGCTTTTTCCATTGCTTCAACCGTGAGAGGAATCGTCATCATAATACTTCGGGCAGAGCCCCAAAGCCGGTCAAGATGATCACGTAACCGAAACACCTTGCCCCCATAAGAACGCATCCCCTCAAAAATACCGTCACCATAAAGAAAACCATGATCAAAAACACTAATTTTAGCATTTTCCTTTTCAAAATATTCGCCGGAAATATAGATTTTCATTAGAAGATAGAAATGTTGAATGAAATAAAATTACAACAATTACTCCTGAATATTCAAAGAGCAACCGCATAAAACAAGCGGAAACCGCTCACCAATAAAACAACCGAATTAGTAAAGATTGTATCATTTTCCCAGAAAATCACAAGCCTTACACAAAATTCACTGAAAAAAGGATTATAAAAAATTCATCCAACTATGTCAATTTTTTCAGTGATTTGTTCGGCTGTTTGGGTATTTATATTTCATATATTTCAGTTCATCACAAAGCGGTCTTTAATTTCATGTGTTTACGGAACTCAAAAGGTAAACGATGTTGTCGCCTATCATTTTCCGGCGCGGCATAAATAGTTACAATATTAACATGATGATTCTCAAAATGTAACTAAATAACAGGTGCAAATTGTTCGTAGAACCGGACATCACCAGAGTTGAAGTATCGGATGTCACGAATTCCGTACTTCATCATGGCAAGCCGCGTCAGACCAAGACCAAACGCAAAACCGCTAAATTCTTTCGAATCAATTCCGCCAAATTCCAAGACTTTCGGATGCGTCAAACCACAAGGAATCAACTCAATCCAACCATCTCCACACGTCGGACAACCATCGCCGCCACAAAATAAACAGTTCAAATCAAGTTCAAAACCCGGTTCAACAAACGGAAAAAAACCAGGACGTAACCGGACTTTGACTTCACGTTTAAACATTTCACTGAGCAACGTTTTCATCACTCCAATCAAATTCGCAACTGAAATGTTACGATCAACCATAAGCCCTTCACATTGATAAAAGGTATTTTCGTGACTCGGATCAATTGATTCGTAACGAAAACAACGACCCGGAAAAATACCACGAAACGGCGCACCAAATCGTTTCAACGCCCGAACCTGATTCGAAGAAGTATGAGTACGGAGAACCATCTCATTTTTCAGCCAAAATGTGTCCTGCATATCTCGCGCCGGATGATCAGCCGGAATATTAATCGATTCAAAATTATTAAATTCCGTTTCGGCTTCAGGACTGTCAAGAACCGTAAATCCCATTCCCTCAAAAATTTCTTCAAGTTCCATCTGAACCATGCTAATCGGATGCAACGCCCCAAGTGAACACGCCGAACCCGGAACAGTTAAATCAATTAAACGATGAACCAATGCCGTTGTTGTTTCGGTATTTTGAGCGGTTAAACGGTTTAGAGTTTCCTGAATTTTATCTGTTGCAAAATTTTTGAGTTGGTTTAGTTGCTGACCAAAATTCTTTTTTTCTTCCGGTGAAAGTTTACTAAAATCAGTTTCCTTAGCAAGATTCGTAATAATTCCCTTACGACCCAGATATTGGATACGAATTTGTTCAACATCGTTCAATGTTTTAACATTTCCCAAATCTTTTAAAAGTTTGTCTTGAATCATTGTAGCGAAAAACAATAAATAATGTAGAAAATAAAAGTAATATAAACAAAAGTAATGTAAATTCACGCAAGGAAAATGATAACAAATCCAATCTCAAATGTAAAGTTCCCTCAATGTAAAAGAAACGTAATCATTCACGGGTTTGGATGGAATAGGTTTGAAGCGTAGAAACGCAATGTATTGTGTCTGTCTATATTTGTAATCGTTCAAGTAACGTCAAATGAAGTGTTTCCTACGCCCTGAAAGGGCAACACAAGCCAGCCCGCCGCAACGCGGCGGGTTTACCGTTCCCCAATCAACGCCCTGAAATGGCAGTATATGATAGTTAATAGTGAATAGTTGCGCAAGCGGAATTATTTACCAAAACATTTTTAATCCACAACTATTAACTATTCACTACTAACTATTAACTATTAACTATATCGTATGTTGCCCTTTCAGGGCGAAATTGTTGTTGGTCATTTCAACCCTACCCGTTGGGTAGGGCTGGCTTATGTTGCCCCTTCGGGGCGTAGGAAAATATCAATCAATCTTCTGGA
>JAISNF010000039.1 GCA_031276415.1 Planctomycetaceae bacterium | reverse complement strand
ATCTACCAATAAGAATTTTTTTTGCGAAAATAACGCAAAAGTTTTTATTAACCACAGAGAACATAGAGTTCACAGAGAAGGAACAATTTAATTTTAAAAAATTATTTTAGATCAAAAATCAATTGTAACCTTAAATAACGTTTCGATTCAATTAAAAAATTTCTCTCAGTGTTCTCTGTGCTTTCTGTGTTCTCTGTGGTTAAAAATAAAATGGAACGAATTGTTGTGAGCGGTTGCCAAGTTTTATGTTGTTCTTTTTTCAAAAGTCCAATGTCCTAATTCTTTCCCGGAACGGAGTTCATCGACAACGACTTCTAATTTTCCTGATTTGACATGACCGTGAATCACGGTAACTTGCTCTTTATCAGAGTATCCTCCTCCGCCGACAACTTGTGCCCAAGTTCTTTCGGGAGTTGCCGGATCGAAGTGAAAACGATGCTGGTGCGCACAAACCACCAATTGAACTCCATATTTTGCGAGAATTGGTCCCCACAAATTACCTGCCTGCCTTTGGAACGACGCCCAGCCTTCCAAAGTATCACCGCCGTTTGCATTGGGATTGGAACTGAAAATGGGAATATGACAAAACGCAACAATAAACGGTGCGGTTGCGATTTCGGGTTTGTTCAATGTCCGTTCCAGCCAATCGCGTTGCGCAACACGATAAGGTTCAAACTTTGCCAATCCAGCCCATGCAGGATGGTGATCCGGTTTATCTTCTCCGGTGTCGAGACCAATCAACGCCAGTGAACCGTTACGAACCGCAAAATTCCGCGTGGTTTCCTGATCCCGCAAATCAGTCAATGACCAATGCGGTAACGCTAATTTCAACTCTCTTGCCCAATTACCGCGATAGTCGTGATTTCCCGGAACAAAAAGCAAGGGATGTTCCGCAGCAAACGGTGAATCAGCCGGACGAAGAATTGCCTTAACGACTTGGTCGGCGTTTTCAACGGAATTAACCAAATCGCCGTTCCAAACGGTGTAATCCGAGCCGAGCGATGCCAAATGTTCCGTCAATAATTTCAAGGTCTTTTGGTTTTCATGAGTATCATTGATAACGGAAAAACTGGCGTTTTCTTTATTGTTGCCTGATGTGGTGAACGAATAAGTGTTGCTAAATTCCGGTTCACCGCGTTCAAATTTATAAGCCGTAATGTATTTAAAGGGAGCGGTTGCTGTCCGGTAAAAATATCGGGTATTGGGTTTTAAGCCGGACAAGCGAATTTGTAAAAATTGTTTTTGATAGGGGAGTAAACCATTTTGTTCACCGTGTGCTATTTGGTCGAATTTATCTTTTTCGGTTCCAAATTCAACCCAACCGGTTGCGGATTTACGGACAGCCCAGACAACAGTTATTCCGGTTTCGCTTGGGCATTGCAACACCGGCGGCGAATCAACAAGAGGTGATTCATTAACGCCGTTTTCCTGTGCCGGCAACCCGGAAATTCCTGTAATCCCCAATCCTGAAACTGTTAATAATCCCAAAAATCGACGACGATTGGTTTCAAATAAATTCATAATTAAGTTCTCCTGGTTATAGTAAGTGTTATTTTTTACGGTTGTTTTGGGGTTTGTCTGATAATGCGGCAATATCAACTGCCAAAAAATTTTCATTCCCTTGTGCAACCGTAATTTGTAATGATGAAAGTACAAAATCGGATAAATAATCCGGTATTTCTCGTGGTAATTTTTCACGTTTCTTTTCTTGTTCGATATTATACACTAAATTTGACCCCGTTAGGGGTCAAATATTTATAGCCCCAATATTGTATTTTTATAATACGACCCCGTAAGGGGTCGAACATAACTAAAATTCCGTTTGTTTTCTATAAATATGTGACCCGCAAGGGGTCAAATTTATCCTACATTTATTGCCGAAACAATATCAACTGTTGCAATCCGTAAGGTTGGACAACCTTATTTGGCGAAAGATCGTCTATCAATAATAATTCCGCATTGCGGAACTATCCACTCTCCACTCTCCACTCTCAACTATCAACTATTAAATGGTATTGTCAATTTTTTAGAATTTGGTATCTTGTTATGGATTGAAAGTTGCTCTCTTTTTTTATTGGAGATATTGATTTTTGATTGTCGGCAACACAAATCTCTTGGCTCCAATCAAAACACCATAACCGCAAACAAAACCAATATAATAAATATAAAATATAATGGGCTTAAATTTAGCGTTCGGATTGATTGATTCGGCAAACCGGTATCCCAATCATCCTGCGATTATTTGTAATCACAAATCTTATACTTATACAGAGTTGGATCGTTGGTCAGCCGGAATTGCGGAAGTTCTTCTCACACAAGGAATGCGTCGCGGTGACCATGTCATGCTGCTGGCTCCCAATGTTCCGGAGTTTACGGCGGTTTATTATGCGGTTTTGCGTGTTGGCGGAGTTGTTGTTCCCATCAACACGTTGCTGTTATCGAATGAAATCGCCGAACTTCTGGAACATTCCGATTCACGGTTTTTTTTTGCATGGCACACTTTCGCCGACAAATCTCTCCTCGCTTTTGAAAAAGTCGAATCCTGTCAGGCTCTTTTCTTTATCGGTGCCAAAAGAGAAGAATTACCGGAATCAATTCTTGCTCATTACGCATTTGCTCCTCTTCATAAACCGAACAAGTTTGTTCTTGACGAAGTATTGACGGTTGTTTCAGCAACATCGGCTGGAACATCATCGGCTGGAACATCATTGGCTGGAACATTGGATTATGAACAAACTTCTTCCGACGACACCGCTGTTATTTTGTACACTTCGGGCACAACCGGTCGTTCCAAAGGAGTCGAACTGAGCCATTTCAACATTTTTTCCAATGCCCTTTATTCTAAAGAAAAAGCCTTTTTTCTTGACCATGATTCCGTTACTATTGCCGTATTGCCGTTGTTCCACACATTCGGGCAAACGGCGATTCAAAACGCTTCTTTATTGGCGGGAGCAACAATGGTAATGGTTCCGCAATTTGAACCGAAACGAACACTTGGTGAAATGGAAAAACATCGTGTAACTTGTATTGCTGCGGTGCCGACAATGTACAATCTAATGATCCAAACACTTCGGCGGCGTTCTTTTGACGTATCGTCTTTGAGGGTTGCGGTTTCCGGCGGGGCTTCGTTGCCGCTTGTGATTTACAACGAATTTGAAAAGTTGTTTGGTTTCAAAATTATTGAGGGTTATGGTCTTTCCGAAACGAGCCCGATTTCCTGTATTACTCCGGCGAATGTCAAACTTAACAAAGCCGGATCGATTGGGTTGGAGTTTTACGGAACTCAAGCCAAAATCATACGTAAAGACGATTCAACAGCGGAGATTGACGAAGTGGGCGAGTTGGTGGTTCGTGGTCATAATGTGATGAAGGGCTATTACAAGGATCCGTCAGCGACGGAGGCGGCATTTATTAACGGTTGGTTCCGAACCGGCGATATGGCACGAATGGATGTTGACCGATATTTTTACATTGTGGATCGTTTGAAAGACGTGATTATCCGTGCCGGCATGAATATTTATCCGCGTGAAATTGAAGAGGTTTTGTATCATCATCCGGCGGTTCGAGAGGTGGCGGTTATTGGTATTCCTGATGAAACGTTAAGTGAAAATGTGGTCGCTTGTATTGTTTTAAACGAAGGATCCGAAATTACCGCGATGGAACTTCAAAAATATTGCAGAGAACATCTAGCCGTTTACAAATGCCCAAAAATAATTCTCTTCATGAAAAACCTCCCCAAAAATTCAACCGGCAAAATCATGAAACGAACTCTTCGCGAAATGCAAATGAAAAAATAAACAAATAAATTTGCCCGCAAATGATTTTTAAAAGTGTCCGCAGATTACGCAGTTAGACGCAGATTGTTTTTGAAAATAGAAAACAAAAAAAAGTTAAAACAAAAAAATTGTTTGTTTATTTTGTTGTTTCGTATTCTCAAAAAACAATCCGCGATTATCTGCGTAATCTGCGGACAAATTTAAAAATTATCTGCGGACAAAACAATCTACGAAAACTGCGGGCAAAAATTTTTGAAAGGTTATTGACAAATATTCTACGTTGGTGACAATACTTTTTGGCAAAACCGCCCCAAACTTAGGCAATTTTGCCGTGACTGTTGGCAATTTTATCGTGACTGTTGGCAATTTTATTATAAATGGGAGCAATCACGACCTATTAACTTTAGGCAACATACAATTTGGAGAGTTTCGTAATGTAGAATAATTTTTTTTTTTAATGGGATGTGATTTAATGGGAGGTGATTATTTAGTCATGTTGCAGAAGCCTGTTGTGAGATTGTTGTTTGTTGTCATTATTTTTTTTGCGGCAACTATTTTTTCTT
>JAISNF010000592.1 GCA_031276415.1 Planctomycetaceae bacterium | reverse complement strand
AAACGTTGGGCATTCTCGGCAACTCCGGCGAAAAGCCTCGAAGTTATTGCGGCAAGTCAGCGCGGACGTTCTCATGCTCATGTTGCCAAACCGCGTGATGATTGTTTTCATTTTGAGTTTAACAAGGAAACCGGTTGGAATTTTGTTGCTGTTGCCGACGGTGCGGGTAGTGCAAAATTTTCTCGAAAAGGTTCTGAACTTGCCTGCCACTCTATTATTTCCAGCCTCCAAACAAATTTAAGTAATGGATTTAACGACAAACTTCCCGGCTGGATTGAAAAAGCGATACAAAAACGAAAGAGTAATTCTGAGCCGCCAATGTTTTCGTGTAACGAAAATATTGAAACAAATAAATTGGGTGATATTTTTCATAACGCTGTTTATGCGGCATACATGGCAATTTACGAAGAATCTCAAAAACGAAAAGCGGAAACAAAAGATTATCATACAACATTACTTTGTGCCGCATTTAAATATTTTAACGATATGAAATCTTGGTTCATTATTTCTTACTGGGTTGGTGATGGTGGTATGGCGATTTTACGTTGGAATGAAACGAACCGAGTTTGGGTTCTTGGCGAACCGGATGGCGGAGAGTTTGCAGGTCAAACGAAATTTCTGACCATGAAAGATGAAATTACCGGCGAAGCAATTCGTAAACGGTTACGTTTTGCGTTTTGTGAAACGTTTGAAGCAATGCTTTTGGTTACGGATGGAATTACTGATCCGTTTTTTCCGTCGGAATCGGCTGTTGCTGATGAGCAACGCTGGCTTGAGTTTTATGAACAAAAACTCCAAAACGGTTGCGAGGAAGAACCCAATGGTTGTCCTGCTCTTTTCGATAAAACGAAAGAACCGCAACAAAAAGCCGAAGCGTTACTCAAATGGCTTGATTTCTGGTCAAAAGGAAATCATGACGACAGAACTATTTTAGTTGTAAAAAATAAAGATACCGAAAAAGTATAAAATAAAATTTGTTCGTTTTATTATTTTGTTTTTATTATTTTGTTTGTTTCGTCTTCATAAAAAATCGTGAACAATTACGCAACAAAATACCAGTGATAATTATTGTTTTATTATTGTTACTATTTGACTTTATTTAATTTTTCTGTAACTATGACACACATAAAGACAACTGCTAAAGACGGAACGCCGGTTGAATTTATTTACAAAGACCCGATGCAAGGCGGAGTCAAGGATGTTTATTTTGCGCCGGATAAAAGTTACGTTGTTGCTTTTTTCCGTAAAAAACTTGATGTAAACGGGTTGGAACGAGTTGAAAAACTTGTCGGGCAATACCGCAAGGGCATTTTTGAACAGGCGGGCGGTGATTTTTGGAAAAATCTGTATTGTTGGCCTCAAAGAATTGTTGAGCATGAGGGAAAAACGGGTATGGTTGTTCCGACGTATCAGCCGCACTTCTTTTTTGGTAAATCGACATCGCTTGCCGGTGCGGAAAAAGAAGGTAAATGGTTTGCTTCTGCCAAAAATTTTAATCGTTTTGTTCCGCAAGAAGAAAAAGGTTCACAACTTGGCTATCTGCAAATATGTTTGAAATTAGCACGTGCGGTGCGTCGGCTTCATGCGGCGGGGCTGGCTCATTCGGATTTGTCGTACAAAAATTGTCTTGTTGATCCGGCTGGCGGTAATGCTTGTATTATTGATATTGACGGACTTGTTGTTCCGGGACTTTATCCGCCGGATGTTATTGGGACGCCGGATTTTATTGCGCCGGAAGTTGTGGCGACGTTACATTTACCGATCAAAGACCCCAACCGAAAATTGCCTTCTCGTGTTACAGATCAACATGCTCTGGCAGTTTTGATTTACATGTATCTTTTTCATCGTCATCCGTTACGCGGTCGAAAAATACATGATCAAGACCCGGAAAAACAAGAACGGCTTGAAATGGGTGAAAAGGCTTTGTTTATCGAACACCCGCAAGATAAATCGAATTATCCAAAACTTGATAAAAAAGGTAGCGATAAAGTTTGTTTACCTTGGGCGGATCCTGATCAATTACCGTACACAATGTATGGACAGTTGCTGACGAAACTTTTTGAAGAGGCATTTATTGACGGTTTACACAATCCGTTGAAACGTCCTTCCGCTGATGATTGGGAAACGGCGTTGGTTAAAACAATGGACATGTATCAGCCGTGTCAAAATTCAAATTGTATCAAAAAAGGTTTTATCTTTGACAATACGACCAAGCCGAAATGTCCGTATTGTGGTACTCCTTATAAAGGGGTTTTGCCGGTACTTGATTTTTATTCATCGCGCAACGCAAAAGATTACAAACCCGACAATCACCGTTTAATGGTTTTTCACGGACAACGTCTTTATCAATGGCATGTTGACCGAACCGTTTTTCCAAACGAACAATTGAAAGAATCACAACGGCGAGCTGTCGGTTATTTTCAATTTCATAACGGAAAATGGTTTTTTGTTAATGAAACATTGCAAGGGTTAAAAAATATTTCAACGGATACTCCGATTCCGATTAAGGGAAACATCGAACTTACCGAAGGATTGCAACTTCTTCTTTCGCCCGGTGCAACCGGACTGATTGTCAATGTTAAAATTGTTAAAGGATAAAGAAAAAGAAAGGAAGGTACTTCTAAAAACTTAAATTTACTTTTTAAAACCACAGAGAACACAGAGTTCACAGAGAGGAAATTTTAAAAAATTAAAAATTAAAAAATTATTTTAGATCAAAAGTTAATGATAATATTAGGGAACTTCTAAAAACATTATTTTTAAAAAATTACATCCTTAAAAATAAGGACTTGTAAATATTTTTGTCTAAAAAATAGTTTTTTAGAAGTTGCCATTAAATAATGTTTTGATTCCAATTAAAAATTTCTCTGCGTTCTCTGTGTCCTCTGTGGTTAATAAAAAAATAGTTATTAGAAGTTCCCATGAGTAAAATATGGCGAACAGAGGTGGTTTTTCATGGAAGCGTCTTTTGGGCGTAACAAAAGCGAAACAAAAATTGTCGCGGAAAATCGGTATTCCGCTGACAAAATCCGGTCGGCAACGTAAATTAGGAAAACAATTAGGAGGTTGTGTTGTTTTCTTTTTACTATCATTTATTGTTTTCTTTATTCTTTTGGGATTTACTGTTTATTTATTCGCCCAATAGAATTAGTTAATATTGGTAACAGTTTACTGCCATAAACAAATATCTAATATGACTACTGACGATATTAGGTGGAAACAACGGTTTTCTAATTTTTTGAAGGCACTTATCTTGCTGGAAGAGGCTGTCCAACTCAAGTCGCAAAGAACATTGACGGTTCTTGAATCGCAAGGTTTTATTCAACGATTTGAGTTTACGCACGAGTTGGCATGGAATGTATTGAAAGATTATTTGGAATATCAAGGACAAATTTTCATTACAGGTTCGAGAGACGCCACAAGAGAAGCCTTTAACAAAAATTTAATTGAAGACGGAGAAACCTGGATGGAAATGATTAAAAGCAGGAATTTATCGTCACACATTTATGATGGAGAAATAATGGACGGACTTGTAGAAAAGATAATCAATTCTTATTATCCTCTGTTTGTTACATTTAGAGATAAGATGAATAAATTGATGGAACAAAATAATTAAACAAAATGTTTGGATTAAAACAACAATATATTGATGCGATTTGTGCTTGTTTTGCTGATTTTCCGGCAATTCAAGAAGTTGTTATTTACGGTTCCAGAGCGAAAGGGAATTACAAAAACGGATCAGACATTGATTTAACAATTATTGACGACAATCTTTCTTGGTCGGACATTGCATATTTGGAGAATATGCTTGATGATTTAATGTTACCGTATAAATTTGATTTATCGCTAAAACGGAAAATAACCAATTCCGATTTAATAGACCGTATCAATCGTGTAGGTCAAACTTTTTATCGGAAATCAAAAATTGATAAAAATTGAGAGAGACAATGTCATGTTTTATTAAAACAATAACTATTTCAATTTTATATTTCAAAATTCATTGTTCTGTTTATGGTGCAATGAAATTGATACAGAATTAACCATGCGACGATTACCTGTTTACATTTTGATTGATGTTTCCGAATCAATGGTTGGTGAACCGATTGAATCGGTGAAGGATGGTATCCAAAGATTATTGTCAAGTTTACTGCGTGATCCGTATGCGTTGGAAAGTGCTTGTCTCAGTGTGATTACGTTTGATAACAATGCGAATGTTCTTGTAACTCTCACGGAATTATCTGATTTTCATCTTCCTGAAATAACACTTTCAGAATCATCTGCTAGAAATCTTGGTTTGGGACTGCAACTATTATGTGAACAATATGATCAGGAAATTCATAAAACAACATCGGAACAAAAAGGCGATTGGTTACCGATTGCTGTAATGATGACAAGCGGTAATCCAAGTGATACGGATCGTTTTGAAACAATAATTCCTCTACGCAAAACGTTTCCTTTCGCGAAAATAATTGTGTGTGTTACCGGTACAAAAAATAAACTATCCATTCTAAATCGTATCACAAAAGATATTTTTTCACTTGATACGATGGATTCTCATGCCTTCTCCAAATTTTGGCAATGGGTTTCAAAAGTTGCCGCAGTACAAAGTCGATCTATTGGTTCGGAAGAAGAAATACTTCCGCCTCCGCCGCAAGAAATTAATCTGTTCTACTCCGAAACAAATGTAACATTATCTGTGGTTCAACCGATATTGCCTCCGGTTGTTGTTTCTTTACCGCCGCTTCATAAAAAAGAAACATTAATAGTAAGTCAGAATAATAATGAACAAATATTATCGAATACCGCAACGGATAAAGAAGAACAAACATCAAAAGAGATACCCAAGGCGATAAACTATGCGTCTTTTTCGCCGGATGGGAAATTTATAGTTACAGCCGGCAAGGATGGTATTGCGCGGATATGGGATGTCGTAACAGGGAAACAAATACGCAAACTTCATGGTAGAAAAACTGGAGAATTAACTTCTGCTCTTTTTTCTCCAAACGGCTGGTTCGTATTAACAACAAATAAATTTAATTTCGCACAAATCTGGGAAGTTGTAACAGGAAAAAAAATACACAGACTTTCAGTAGACATGTTTGCGATACCTTCTGGAGTGTTTTCTCCCGATGGAAAGTTTGTAGTAATGGCAGAATTAGGCAATACTGTACATATATGGGACACCATAACCGGTAAAGCAGTACGTCAATTCAATATTCCAACTTTTATGAATTCAGTTACTTTTTCCCCTAATGGAAAATTTGTACTGACGACTGCAATCAATGATAATACCGTACAGATATGGGACATAGTAACCGGTAAAGAAGTACGTAAATTGGGAATAGACGCAATTTCGGTGATTTCAACAGCAATTTCTCCTGATGGAAAATTAGTAGCGATGGTAAATTGGAGTTCCGTGTTGTCGATATGGGAAACGGCGACAGGAAAAAGAATACATCTACTCGTAGAAGATTTCGTATCTACTAATGTTGCATTTTCTCCCGACGGAAATTTTATTGTAACGGCAGGTAATGACGGAATTGCACGAATTTATACGGTAACAGCAAAAGAAGTCTATAGACTTCAAGGACATACAGAAGGGATACTGTCGGCAATATTTTCTCCTGATGGAAAATTTGTTGTAACGGCAAGTTTAGATGGTACTGCCCGAATTTGCGATTTGGAAGATATCGCACATCCCTTAGTTTTGTCAGTTCCGCCATCAATATCGCGGCAAAAACAAAAAAACAAGTTAAATAATTTACGAAAATCTAAAAATATAATCGTTCCAGAAAATGATCCCCAAAAATCTGAAAATATAATCGCTCCAGAAAATGATCCCCAAAAATCTGAGAATATAATCGCTCTCTCAAAAAAGCAAAATTATTTCATTACCATTATTAAAAATCTTGTCAAATTCATCGTAACAACCGCAAAATTCATATCGGAAAATTGGCGGAGTATTATCGTTTGTAGTATTTTTCTTGGAATCGTTTCAATTCTTTTTACTGTGATATGGTTAGGTGTTTGGAGAATTTTTTGTTCTTTTATGCTAGGTATGCTGTCAATATTTATACTAATAATATTTTTTATAATGCTGACTAGTCCCAAACCAGATCAAAAAAATTCAAATTCATCTGGTTGCCTACTTTTTTTGCTACTTATCGGAACACTTATAGTACTCATTAATTTGCCGTCACAAGAACCTTATTGGTGGTGGTTTTCATTCGGAGGCATTTTATCATTGCTAATAATAACAATAATTGGATCAGTATTGTCGTTGATCAATCTAAAACCGAAGCAATAAAGTCGGATTTCGATAACTGATCAGCAATGTTTTTTTTTGTACATTTTTTACTTTATTTATTTATGCGACGATTACCTGTTTACATTTTGATTGATGTTTCCGAATCAATGGTTGGTGAACCGATTGAAGCGGTTGAAACTGGTTTGGCGGAGATGTTTCGGACTTTGCGAAAAGACCCTTATGCTCTTGAAATGGCTTATTTGAGCATTATCACTTTTGGAACAACCGCGAAACAAATTGTACCACTTACAGAGTTATCGCAATTTCAAATGCCTAAACTTTGTCTTGGTAGTGGTACTGCTCTTGGTGCCGGTTTGGAGTTATTGGAAAAACGAATTGCCGCAGAAGTCCAGAAAACAACCGCCGATCTTAAAGGTGATTACAAACCGCTTGCTTTTCTTTTCACTGACGGCGAACCAACCGATCATTGGCAAACAGTTGCCGACCGTTTTATGCATAATCGGCGTCTTCAACTTTGCGCAATCGGTTGCGGTCCCGATACGAATTACAAGACATTATGCAGAATTACCGAAACGGTTATTTCCGGTGATAAAGCGGATCAACAAACATTGTCTGCATTTTTCAAATTTATTAGTCAGTCCGTTTCAACAGCAAGCCAATCAGTTAACCAAAATAGTGAATCGAAAATTTCGCTTGACAAATTACCGGTTGGTAGCGGTATTAAGGTTGTCGATGTTACTACGCCGCAACCAAAAATTGAACCCAATCGTTTTGTGTTCTTGCATTGCCGATGTACCAATACAAAAAAATTCTATTTGATGAAATATGTCAAAAACAATAACAATTTTAAAATTGCCGGAGTATTTCCATTAGACGAATTTGACCAAACATCGGAACCCGGTGTGATGATAGCAGCAGATAAATTGACCGAAACAGCACCGTGTCCATATTGTAGTTCACCAAGAGTAGGGAAATGCAGTTGCGGAAAAATGTTATGTCTGCCTGCAGCTTCATTATCTGCACAACATTGTTCCGTAATTATTGCTGTTGACTGTTCCGGTAGTATGAGAGGTACCCCAATGAAACAATCACAGGATGCTGCAATGAGATTTGTTTCAAAAATGGATTTGATACGTTTCACTATTGGTGTAATGGCGTTCGCAAACCGATGTGAGATGAAAGTTGATCCGACATCCAATCTTAAATTGATTACAGATGCCGTATTTTCATTGGAGTGTCGTTTCCAGGGCGGTGTTGGTTTGGGCAATCTTACGCATCCTTTTACAAAAGCAAAAGAGGTTTTTGAGAAAGACGAAATAAATGGTAAGAGGGTACTCATTGTGTTAGCGGATGGTGTTTGGGTAAATCAGGCAAAAGCAATTCGCCAAGCAAAAAAGTTACATGAATTGGGTATTGATGTTGTTGCTATCGGTTTCGGCAGTGCAGATAAAAATTTTTTGGAAGCAATTGCCAGTTCAACTAAAGACGCATTGTTTACCGATTTAAGCAAACTCGGTCATGCATTCGAAAACGTTGCAAAAAATCTTTTGACTGCCGGTGATTCAATTCACGGCGGTCTTACTGTAACTTGTCCATGGTGTGGTAAAAAAAATTCTTTCGGCAACGGTAGTTTTTCCGTAGGCGGAGGAGGAGGATAATTTTGTAATAATAAAATTGGTCATTTGAATAATTAAAAAATAGTTATGAACTTTACAACAGTCCAGTAAATAATGCGACGATTACCGATTTACATTTTGATTGACAGTTCTGCTTCGATGCGTGGTGAACCGATTGAAGCGGTGAAGGATGGTATCCAAAGATTATTGTCAAGTTTACGGCGTGATCCGTATGCGTTGGAAAGTGTTTGGCTCAGTGTGATTACGTTTGACCGTAACGCTCATGTTTTGATTCCGCTTACAGAATTATCCGAATTTCATTGTCCCGACATAACGTTATCTAATAATACAGAACGCAATCTTGGTTTGGGACTTCAATTATTATTGATACGTTGCCAAAAAGAAATTAAAAGAACAACAACCGACGAAAAAGGCGATTGGTTACCGATTGCTGTAACGATGACAAGCGGTGATCCAAGTGATACGGCTCGTTTTGAAACAATAATTCCTCTACGCAAAACGTTTTCTTTCGCGAAAATAATTGTGTGTGTTACTGGTACAAAAAATAAACTATCCATTCTAAATCGTATCACAAAAGATATTTTTTCACTTGATACGATGGATTC
>JAISNF010000583.1 GCA_031276415.1 Planctomycetaceae bacterium | reverse complement strand
GCCGCCGAATATTTTACTGACGGCAGTAATGACGCCGGAGTTGATGGTATTCATGTCGGCGATGTGGCTGATGGCGAATTTATTGTAACTTTTTTTCAGGGAAAATATAAAGAGAATTTGGAAGGCAATAATCGTTTTCCTGAAACAGAAGTCGAAAAGGCAATTGCAACCGTATCTTATTTGCTCGATCCCAAAAAGCCCAATGATTTTCTCAATAATCGGCTTCGCCCTAAAATAGAAGAAGTCCGGTCTTTGATAAGTGATGGTTATATTCCTTATGTACGTTTTTATTTGTGCAATAACGGTCAAAAATGGACGGAAACTGCCCAACAGAAAATCAATCAGTCCGGTTTTGGTAACAAAATCAAATGGCAACATGTCAATCATGATACGTTGTTTTCAATAAAGCAAAGCAGAAAAAATGTCAATGATAAATTTCAGTTACGCGGCACAGCAATTATTGATGATCAGTTTGCTTTTCGAAGAGTTTTAATCGGCAAAATTCCAATAATGGAAATTCAGGATTTACTGGATAAACACGGCGATTTATTGTTGGAACGGAATATCAGAAGATATCTCGGAGGAACAAATCGCGTTAATAAAGCAATTGCTCAAACATTACAGGATGATAAACAAAAAGATAATTTTTATTTTTTCAATAACGGAATTACAATGATTTGTAACAAATTCCGGCACAATGTTTTTCAAGGCTCAGATTATATGGTGAGTGTCGAAGGAATGAAAATTGTTAATGGAGGACAAACGTGTAAAATTATTCAGGAAACACTTAATAATCCACAAAAAAAGAATTTTAAAAAAACTGATTATTCCAAAGTTTTTGTATTGTTAAGATTATACGAATTAGCGGAAGACGATCAGAATTTTGTCAACGATATTACTTACGCAACGAACAGTCAAAATCCGGTTGAACTTCAAGACCTTCATTCCAATGATGAAATTCAACGGCAACTTGAAACAGGAATATCAGGATTGGGTTTTTCCTACAAACGTTTTCGCGGAGGCGATTTACTCGCAGGCAATATTTCTTCAACCGAAGCGGCGGTTGCGGTTTTATCCGTTTGGCGGCGATCTCCCCATCAGGCAAAATTTATGTACGGAAAACTTTTCGGAGCACTTTATAATACAATATTCGATAACCTTAATCCCGCTCAATTGGTGTTAGCCGTTATAATTTTACGTAAGGTCGAAGATGTTAAAAATTATTTGGAACGAAAAACAACCCTGTCCTTCCGGCGCATTGAGAAATATTTTAAAGAAGAAAAAAACGTATTGGAAAGTAAAAGAGAATTTACGCCTTATTCTTCGTGTTTTTTGGCAATGCTTATTGGTCAGCAACTTTTACAGGAAAACAAAATTTCATTACAAGAAATAACTCACCGGAATTTTCGGGATTTAGAAAAATATTTAGAAGAAAATTTTGGAACAATATATCTGAAATCTGTTCAAATATTGGAACAAGCAATTGCTGCGTTGTATGGTTCGAACAAAGATATTCCTCTTCAAAGACTTTCCGCAACATTTCGTCGCGGAGATTTACTTGAAATACTTAAACCTAACTTGAACTTAAAACACTAAACATTAAAACGCTAAACACTTAAACCCAATTAAATATACAATAATGATTCGGCGGTTGAAATTGTAATCGCTGCCGATATTATTAAGATTGTTATTTTTTCAATAAACATCACAAAGGAGTTTTCTGTGAACAACGAATTTACTTATGATCGGATTAACGATTACGCTGCTGTTAAAATCAGTTTAGCAAAACCGAACGATATTCGGGGTTGGTCTTACGGCGAAGTGAAAAAACCGGAAACTATCAACTACCGGACTTATCGTCCAGAACGCGATGGTTTGTTCTGTGAGAAAATTTTTGGTCCCGAAAAAGACTGGGAATGCGCTTGCGGAAAATATCGCGGTATGAAATATAAAGGTATGACCTGTGATCGTTGCGGTGTGAAAATTACACATTCGCGTGTTCGCCGCAAACGAATGGGACATGTCGATCTTGCTGCGCCGGTTGTGCATATTTGGTTTTTCAAAGCCGCTTCCAGTAGGTTAGCCACTCTTCTTTCTATGAAAGCAAGTAGTCTGGAAAAAGTGATTTATTTTCAGGATTATGTCGTTATTGATCCGGGAAATACCCAGACAAAAATTTATGATCTTCTCAATGAAGAAGAATATCGGAAAGCCCGCGAAGAAGATACTTCCGGTAAATTTCAAGCCGAAATGGGTGCCGAAGCCATTCGGAAACTTCTGCAATTACTCGATCTCGTAACATTATCCGAAGAACTCCGCAACGAACTTTCCGAAACAAAATCGAAACAACGAAAAAAAGACCTCATCAATCGTCTTAAACTCGTCGAATCACTTCGGGACAGCGATAATAAACCGGAATGGATGGTACTTGATGCAATTCCTGTTATTCCGCCGGATTTGCGTCCGCTTGTTTTACTCGAATCGGGAACTTTTGCAACCAGCGACTTAAACGATTTGTATCGGCGAATTATTAACCGGAATACTCGTCTCAAAAAACTCGTCGATCTGAATGCTCCCGATGTGATTATTCGCAACGAAAAAAGAATGCTTCAGCAATCGGTTGACGCCTTGTTTGATAATGGTCGTTGTAAACGTCCCGTTTTGGGATCAAGTAATCGTCCGCTTAAATCGTTGACGGACATGATCAAAGGAAAACAAGGTCGGTTTCGCGAAAACTTGCTCGGTAAACGTGTCGATTATTCAGCGCGAAGCGTGATTGTTGTCGGACCGCATCTTCGGCTTCATCAATGCGGTTTGCCTAAAAAAATTGCGCTGGAACTCTTTCAACCGTTTATTATTCGTCGGCTCAAGGAACTTCAACATGCCGATACGATTAAAAGTGCAAAAAAGATGCTTGAACGAAAAGACGAGGAAGTTTGGGATATTCTTGAAGAGGTTATTCAAAATCACCCAATCTTGCTAAACCGCGCTCCAACACTTCACCGAATGGGGATTCAGGCTTTTGAGCCGACACTTGTTGAAGGAAACGCCATTAAATTGCATCCGTTGGTTTGTCGTGGATTCAACGCCGATTTTGACGGCGATCAAATGGCGGTTCATCTTCCGTTGTCGCTTGAGGCTCAGGTTGAAGCTCACACCTTGATGCTTTCAACCAATAATATTTTCAGTCCGGCAAACGGTTCACCAATTATTTCACCGTCGCAAGATGTGGTGATGGGCTGTTACTATATTACCATGTCGCGTCCCAATATGAGAGGCGAAGGGATGGTTTTTTCAAGCCGCGAAGAAGTTCTCCTCGCTTATGCTCACAAAGTCGTTGATCTGCACGCATTGATTAAAGTACGAATGGCGAAAGGACGTTGGCTTAAAACCGACCGGACAATTCGCGAAGGTAAAATTTTTGAAACAACGCCGGGTCGTATTATTTTTAACGATATTCTTCCTGAAGGAATGCCTTTTTACAATGAACCGCTTAAATCGGCGGGTTTGCAAACAGTTATCAGCGATTGTCATGAATATATTGGTCGTCGCGGAACAATTGATTTGCTTGACAATCTGATGCGGCTTGGTTTTGAGGAAAGTACCAAAAGCGGATTATCGTTCGCAACCGACGATCTTATTACGCCGAAAGACAAAATCAAAATTATCGAAGACGCAGAAAAGAAAATTGCGAAACTTCATCAGCATTATGAACGCGGTATTATCGCCGATGCGGAACGTTATAATCAGGTGTTGGACATTTGGACTCACGCCCGTGAAGAAATTACCGCTCAAATGATGAAAGAACTTGAAAATGATACACGGTTGGAACGGGGATGGAATTGGTACGTTAATCCGATTCATCTTATGGCAACTTCCGGTGCGAGAGGCGGTACGGAACAAATTCGTCAGTTGGCTGGTATGCGCGGTTTGATGGCAAAACCAAACGGCAAAATTATTGAAACACCGATTAAAGCGAATTTCCGCGAAGGATTAACGGTACTGGAATATTTCAGTTCAACGCATGGAGCCAGAAAAGGTTTGGCGGATACGGCGTTAAAAACAGCGGACTCCGGTTATTTGACACGAAAATTAGCGGATGTTGCCCAGAATGTGGTGATCACGAAGGATGATTGCGGAACAACGCAAGGAATTACCAAAGGGGTGATTTATCGTGGCGAAAAAGTCGAAGTCAGTTTGGCGGATTCTATTCGCGGACGAGTTTCTCGTGCCAATATTGTCAACCCGATTACGGATGAAGAAATTGTCAAGGAAAACGGTTTGATTACTTCGGAAGTAGCACGAAAAATCGAAGAACTCGGTTTGGAAAAAATTCAGATTCGCAGTCCCATGACTTGCGAAGCGGAACTTGGCGTTTGCGCTAAATGTTACGGAATGGATTTGTCCACGTCGCGCATGGTCGAACAAGGTTTGGCGGTTGGAATTATCGCAGCGCAAAGTATCGGCGAACCCGGAACACAACTCACCATGCGGACATTCCACATCGGCGGTGTTGCTGCCAGCGGAGTGGAAGAAAGTGAAATTAAATCAAAATATCACGGAACGGTTAAATTTGTTCAACTCGAAGTAATCAAAAACCAAGACGGTCAACGGACTTCGCTGTCCCGTAACGGAGCGGTTGCGGTTCTTGATCCGAAAGGACGGGAACGTGAAAAGTACAATATTCCTATTGGCGCAACAATTTATGTTGACGAAAATGAGAAGATTGAAGTTGGACAAAGTATTTGTAGTTGGGATCAACATAGTGTTCCGATTTTGGCGAAGGTTACCGGTTATGTTCATTACGAAGACCTCATTGAAGGCGAAACTATTCGTTACGAACAAGACCCGCATACCGGCGCACAAATTCGTACCGTTTTAGAATCCAAAGGAGATCGGCATCCGCAAATTGATTTGAAAAACGAAAATGGAACAGAAACGCTTGACTTCTATTATCTGCCCGGCAAAACGTTGATTAATGTTGAAAACGGGGAAAAGGTGGTTCAGGGACAACTGATTGCCAAAACTCCTCGTGCCGGTCGTAAAACGGAAGATATTACGAGCGGTTTGCCGCGTGTTACAGAAATTTTCGAAGCGCGTAAACCTAAGGATCCGGCGGTGATTGCGGAAATTGACGGTGTTGTCGAACTCGGAGAAAAACGTCACGGAAAACGAACTATTATTATCAAAAATGATGAAACCGGTGCTGCCCGTGTTCATGATATTTCGCACGGAAAACACATGAGAGTTCACGCCGGCGATTTTGTGAAAGCGGGTGATGCGATTACCGATGGTCCTCTTGTTCCGCACGATATTCTTCGGATTTCCGGTGAAGAAGAAGTTCAGGAATATCTTGTCCGTGAAATTCAAAACGTGTACCGGAGTCAGCGGGTTAAAATCAACGATAAACACATTGAAATTATCGTTTCGCAAATGCTCCGTAAAGTTCGTGTTGAATCGGCGGGTGATACGAAATTGCTTGAAGGTGTTCAGGTTGATAAATTTTTGTTCAAAAAAGCGAATAAGGAAATCGCCGGATGTGTCAAGATTAAAGACCCCGGCGATACCCATCTGGATATTGGAACGATTATTCAGAAGGACGTGTTTGAACAGATTAATGCGGAAGTGATTGCCGAAGGCGGAAAACCCGCAGAAGCCAAAAAAACCGAACTCGCACAAGCATCAACGCAACTTCTCGGTATTACAAAAGCGGCGGTTCAAAGTTCCAGTTTTATTTCGGCGGCAAGTTTTCAGGAAACAACAAAAGTTTTAACCGAAGCGGCTTTAGCGAGTAAAACGGACAATCTGATTGGTCTCAAGGAAAATGTAATTCTTGGGCATCTTGTTCCGGCGGGAACCGGATTTCGAACTTATCAGAATGCGGAATGGCGTTTACGTGACGGAATGGAGGAAATGGTAAGACAACAACCTGTTTCCGAATCAAAATTTGCCTTGCTGGAAGATATTCCCGATCATTCGCCAACAGACGAACCGGAAACACTGGACTTTAATACGCCGTTCATCAACGATATTTCCGCCGATTACGACGACAACGACGCCTTCGATGACGACATAACCGGTTACGAAAACGATTGAAAATTTTCGTAATAGTTTTGTTGTTCCAAAAAAAATATCAGCCCAATCAATTGATTGGGCTGATTTATAATGTTGCAAATATTTTGTTGCTTACCAAATTGATATTTCAGATGTAACGTTTCGTAATTGGTAATGGCTAATGTACCACAAAAACCATCATTTAAAAATTTAAGGAGTATTTTTATGACGTCAACAATAACGTTAAATGATCTCGATAAAAAAAGGCAAGATATTTCTTTTGAAGGATTGGACATGAGTTATGGAGAAATAATAAGTCTTGTTAGAAATAAAGAATTAGTTATTTCGCCAGACTATCAACGCATGTTTCGATGGACGCCTACACAACAATCTACGTTTATAGAATCTATTCTTCTTCGCATCCCAATTCCTCAAATTTTTATTATTGAGCGTGCTGATGGTATTTGGGAATTGACAGATGGATTA
>JAISNF010000517.1 GCA_031276415.1 Planctomycetaceae bacterium | reverse complement strand
CAATCCCAAAATAGCGATGGGTTTTAACCCATCGGACAAACACAGGAAATACGGAATAATGATCCGATGGTTCAAAACACCGATGGGTTAAAACCCATCGCTATTTTGGGATTGACGCTGGAAATGCTCCAACGGGGCAATCTTAATCAGTCATCCCAATCATCCCAATCAAAAAAATCCCACAAAACAATCTTCAGACAATAATTCCGCTTGCGAAACTATCCACTCTCCACTATCAACTAAAAAAATGAAACCCAAACCCTTGACAAAATAAAAAAAATCTCCACAATTAGGACTTCACTGATTGGCAATTCAAGTTTAAACGCCAACGTTTGGAGTTGAAACGCCAGCGTTTGAAGTTGAAACGCCAGCGTTTAGAGTTGAAACGCCAGCGTTTGAAGTTGAAACGCCAGCGTTTGGAGTTCAAACGCCAGCGTTTAGAGTTCAATCTAAACAAATTCGGTTGAAATACAACCATTACTATTATTTTATGACAATTTAAGGAGAAAAATTATGAGCGCAGATTGGTATCCTGATTCACGGGACAATCAACTTCATTTGGTTAAAACATGGAACACCATTTTTGCAACCAGCGGTGAGGCGTGGGGAATTCCGGCAATACGCATAAACCAATTATTACGCGACGCAAACGCCGCAGAAAAAATCTTGGACAAAGTTAAAAGCGGCGACCGTACCCTCGCCGATGTTGTCGAGTGCAACGAAACCTTCAAATCAATGGAAACCGAAGCCCGTTTTATCAAAAGGCATTTTTTGCTGGTGCCGCCGTTGACATTGGCTGATTTTCCGACATTGTTGTTGCCGTTGCCCGATGCCGCACACACTCCGATTCCTCCGCCCACCGGTCAACCCGCCCTGACTCTCACCTATCCGGGCGGTCCCCATCTCGTGGCGGTTCATTTTGCCCTGTTGCACGGGACAGAACCACCCGACCGAAGAGGCGATTACGGCTATGCACTTTATCGCGGAATCATGCCCCACGGCGGTGCCACACTCGAACAAGCCGCAAGCGTAAAACATTACCTCATGCAAGAACCGCTTTCCGGCGATGAACTTTTGCATTACCGCTTCACCCGACGAAAAAAAGAACTCGTCAACTTCGACGCAAACGAATCAGGAATGAAAGCCTTCTTTTGCGCCCGATACGAAAATCAAAAAGGTGAATACGGAACATGGGGTCCCGTCGTTTCCATAATTATCCCGTAATTAGTGAATAAGGAATAGGGAATAGTGAATAGTTGAGAGCGGAGAGCGGAGAGTTTCTCAATGCGGAATTATTAACGTTTCCCAATTGCCCCCAATCGGAGGCAATCCCAAAATAGCGGCGGGTTTTAACCCGCCGGACAAAAACGTAGGAAATACGGAATCATGACCCAATTGGGTTCATAATTCCGATGGGTTAAAACCCATCGCTACATTGGAAATTGCCCCGCTGGGGCAATCTTAATCAATCATCCCAATCAAAAAAATCCCACAAATCAATGTTCAGACAATAATTCCGCTTGCGAAACTCTCCACTATCCACTCTCAACTATTAACTATCCCCCTCCCCTTTTATTGTTAAATTATGAACCAAACAGTAACGACAATAATTATTGACGGAACGGCTATTAACGTACAAGACGGATTGAACACGGAGCAGGTTCGGCAATCTGTTGAAAAATATGGGCGGAATACGCTCACACCGCCGCCGCGTCAATCTTGGTGGTTGCAACTGTACGAAAAATTTGAAGACCCGACCATTCGGATTCTTCTTGTTGCGGCACTTGTTTCCGTATTGATGACGTTGATCGAAAAATTCGTCCTCCAACATGCCGATGCAAGTTTTATTGATTCCATCGGTATTTTTCTCGCAGTTGCTCTGGCAACTCTCGCCGGTTTTTTCAGTGAATTAAAAAGCGCACGAGAATTTGACTTACTCAATAAAGTTAAAGACGATATTCGTGTCAAAGTTTTGCGTAACGGTCAAATGACTGAAATTTCAATCAATGATCTTGTTGTCGGAGATATTGTACATCTTGATCTTGGCGATAAAGTTCCTGCTGACGGTGTTGTATTGGACGCATTGGGTTTGCTTGTTGATCAGTCTGTTATGACCGGCGAATCGGTTCCTGTTGAAAAACGTTCCGCTAATTCCGAAACTATTACAATTAACAACACGGATATAATTAACAACACGGAAAATACGGAAAAGGAAGAATCGTTTGTGTATCGCGGAACAATGATTGCCGACGGTCACGGGCAATTTGTTGTTACAAAAGTGGGCGACCAAACGCGGCTCGGTCAGATTGCGGCAAATCTTGGCGACGCCGAATCTGAAAGCGAAACGCCGTTGACACAAAAATTAGCGGTGCTGGCAAAACAAATCAGTATTGTCGGAATGACTTGTGCGGTTTTAATTTTTGCGGTGATGGCATTTTTTACTTTTTGGAATTGGAACGGCGATCTTTTTATTCTGTTGCGCGGGCTTTTAACTTGTTTTGTTGTAGCAGTAACAGTTATTGTTGTTGCCGTGCCGGAAGGTTTGCCCATGATGGTTACTGTTTCACTGGCGTTGAATATGATGAAAATGGCAAAGGAAAATTGCTTGATTCGAAAATTAGTGGCTTCGGAAACAATTGGTTCGGCAACAGTTATTTGTTCCGATAAAACCGGAACGCTGACACAAAATCAAATGACCGTAACATGGATTTTTGCCGGATTAAAAGAATTTCATCATCGTGAAACAATTAAAAATCTGCCCGAATGGGAAACTCTCGTCGATCTGATTGCGGCAAACAGTGAAGCGTCGCTCAATATTCAACAGGGTAAGATTGAAGGAATCGGCAATCCGACAGAATGTGCCTTGTTGCGGCTGTTACACGAAAACGGAATTGATTACCGCGAACATCGGAATAAAGATCACCGCGTCTGGGAATTGAGTCATAATTCCGCACGAAAAATGTCCCTTGTTGCGGTGGAACAAAATAATGTTCTGAAAATTTACGCCAAAGGTGCCCCTGAACGATTATTAAATTCTTGTTCTCATATTATGATCAACGGTCAGCGTGAACCGATAGAATCGTATCTTCCCGCTATTGATTCCGCCTTAATTCAAGCACAAAATCAGGCGTTACGAGTAATTGCTTTGACGGTAAAAGAATATGAATTGACTTCTTCGGAGAGTGTACAAAAAAATATTCAAAAAAGTGTTCAAAATGTACCGGAAAGTTTTCGGGAAGAAAATGCGGAACATTTTATTGATTATCGGGACAATACTCTTTACGCTTTGATTGGTATTACCGATCCGATTCGTCCCGAAGTTTCTCATGCTGTTACGGTATGTTATGACGCCGGTGTTCATGTTAAAATGATTACCGGCGATGCCAAACCAACTGCCGTTGCGATTGCCAAACAAGCGGGAATTTTATCCGAAACATTTATTCCCGACAATTTTGAAGCGGAAATAAAACGCGGTGAAATTGTTCTCACTTCCGAAGAATTATCGCAATTAAGTGACGAAAAACTTGTTGAAGTGATTCCTCATCTTCGGGTGTTGGCGCGTTCAACACCGATGGATAAATTACGGCTGGTCAAGGCAATGCATCAGCAGGGCGAAGTTGTTGCAATGACCGGAGACGGCACCAATGACGCTCCGGCGTTGAAATTTGCGGATGTTGGAATTTCGATGGGGATTGCCGGCACCGAAGTCGCCAAAGAAGCAAGCGATATTGTGTTAATGGACGATAATTTCAAAAGCATTGTAACAGGAATATGGTGGGGACGTACTCTGTATCAAAATATCCAGAAATTTTTACAATTTCAACTTTCCGTTAATGTTGTTGCGTTAACTTGTGCGTTATTAGGACCGTTGGTTGGAGTTCCGTTGCCGTTGACTGTTCCGCAACTTCTCTGGATCAATATTATTATGGACACTTTCGCCGCCATTGCTCTCAGCACAGATCCGCCGCGTGAACATTCGATGAAACAAAAACCGATCAAACGTGAAGCGTCTATTATTACGCCGTCGATGGGAATGACCATTTTATTTTGTAGCGCATTTCAGGTACTGATTTTGGGAATTGTCCTTTTTTGCGGATTGTTTCTTGAAAGCGGAAAAATGTTTCAATTTAACGCATCACCGCATGAACCGCAAAATATTCAGGCGTTGACTGTGTTTTTTACAACATTTGTCATGTTTCAATTTTGGAATATTTTTAATTGCCGTTCACTTCGACATGATGAATCGCCGTTTTCTCTTTTGTGGAAAAACCGGCTTTTCCTTTTAATTATCGGGTTGATTATTTTTGTGCAGATAGGAATGGTTCAGGTAAGCGGTTATTGGGGAATTGGTCGGATTTTTCGTACCGAATCACTTTCCGTGTTGCAATGGTTAAAAATTATCTTGCTGACAATGACGATTATTCCGTTTGCGTGGTTCGTCCGAATCCTAATCTCGCGGTGTACGTTAATAAATTTGTCCGCCAATAAATCTTGAAACAAGTCCGCCAATAACGTCGATAACACCGATGTTGATAAACACCGATTATTTGGCGAAGACGGAATGTTCGGTATTGGGCAGTGTTTCGGGATAATCGGAACGATTATGTGATCCTCGTGTTTCACGGCGTTGTAACGCTCCTTCGAGAATGAGACGGGCAACCAACAACATGTTTTGAATTTCCCAACCTTCGATGGATTGAAATTGTTGCGAAAAAACATAACTCGACCAATGAAGTGTGTCTTCCAACGCCCCGCGTAATCCATCTTCATTGCGGACAACTCCGGCAGTGCGCCAGAGTAAACTCTTCAAAGCGTTACGGATATCCGCCAAATCAATAAGTGTATGAAATTGCTGACGTGTTGGAGAAAGCGGCGGCAACGGCGGATTTTCAATAGATTCAACCTGATAATCGTTAGTCATTCCTTGAATCATCTCTGAAGCCAAACGCCCTGACGATTCGCCGAATACAAGAGTTTCGAGCAAACTGTTCGAAGCAAGCCGGTTGGCTCCGTGCAAACCGGTACTTGAAACTTCACCAATCGCCCATAGCCCCCGCAACGAACTCCGACCATCTATATCCACAAGAACGCCGCCCATCGAATAATGAGCACCAGGACGTACAGGAATTCGGTCTTTGGCAATGTCAATCCCAAAATGCCGGCATGTCGCCGCGATACCGGGAAAACGTTCATAAATCCAATCCGCCGGTTTATGTCTTAAATCAAGATAAACATTGGGCGAATTGGTTTTTTCCATCTGCCTGACAATACTCCGGCTAACCACATCACGCGGTGCTAATTCCGCACGATTATCGTAATCCGGCATAAATCTGTCCCCTTTGCGATCAACCAACAAGGCTCCTTCGCCGCGCATTGCCTCAGAAATCAAACTGCGGCTGCTTCCGGCAATATACAAAACCGTCGGATGAAATTGTACAAATTCCATGTTACGAATTTTTGCTCCCGCCCGATACGCCATCGCAACACCATCACCTGTTGCAATTTCAGGGTTGGTTGTTTCCCGATAAAGTTGACCAATACCTCCTGTTGCAAGAATTGTTTGTTTTGCCCAGATAAGTTCTTTTTCATCATGTTTTTTCCAATACACTATTGCGCCGCAACAATTATTATCCACTGTTAATAAATCAAGAGCGAACGTATTTTCCCAAATCCGAATATTGGGACGGCGTTTGATTTCTTCGATCATTGATCGAATTAGTTCTTTGCCGGTCGAATCTCCGTTAGCGTGCAAAATTCGATCACTTCGGTGTCCGCCTTCACGACCGAGCAAAATTTCGCCGTTGGCTTTTTGATCAAATTTTGTACCGATTTCGAGTAAATTTCGGATTTCATTGGGACCGCGCCGCACCACGCGTTCAACAACGGTTCGATCACAAAGTTCACCTCCGGCGATGAGCGTATCTTCGATATGTTCTTCTGGTGTATCGGTTTTTGCCCAAACGCTGGCAATTCCGCCTTGGGCGTAAACGCTGTTGGAATTTTCGAGTCCGTTTTTGCAAATCAGAAGAACTTGCAACGACGTATCAACTGCCAATGCCGCACGAAATCCGGCTAAACCGCCTCCAATTACCAAAACATCCGTAAAAAAATGCGGATGACGTTTCGGATGAAACGGAACTAAATAACGAACCATAATCAAATAAGTAGTTAGTAGTGATTTTTTATTTGTCAAAAGGTTGTCAACATTTCGCCTGAAACAGAAATTGACATTAAACTATAATACCAGAGACAAACAAGTTTGATGTTAATAATGTTAATAATTTTAATGTTAATAAAGTTATGTATTATAAACGAAAAACTTGAAAAACCAAAGATATTTTAGCAAAAAAATATCTTCTGACAAATTTTTGACAAATTCGTTTTTCACCAAGTTCATCTTGATTTCACCAAGTTCATCTTGATTTTTCGCAATTTATAAAGTATGCTATTACTATCATAAAAAGTTGAATTTTGATAAAATTCATCTATGCTCTTTGACAATTAGACAGTAAACACAAACATTAACTATAACGATAATAGGAAATTTATTATCCCGTTAAAACCGTTATCCGTTAAAATCGTTATCCGTTAAAATCGTTATAATGCTTAAACATACGGGCTGAGCGAACAACTCTACTTCCGGCAACGCCATCGGCTTCGACCCATCTGTTGCGTTAACTGAATTCCAGTACAGCGGCGAACAATTCGATTCAAAAATCGGACAACAATATTTACGGCAACAATATTATGACCCCACAACCGGACGATTCAATCGTCTTGATCCATTCTTTGGGAATCTGAATGATCCGTTAAGTTTACATAAATATCTGTACACTCATGCCGATCCGGTTAATGGAATTGATCCTTCTGGACTAATGAGTTTAGGCGGCATAAGTATTTCTATGTCTATCGGTTCTGGAATGCGTGGAATGGTAGGAACCGCTGTGGTTGGTGCTGCAAAAGGTTTTTTAGGT
>JAISNF010000487.1 GCA_031276415.1 Planctomycetaceae bacterium | reverse complement strand
TTTTACCTCCAAACTCTCCTTCATGTCGTAGTTACAATAATGCTTATATATCCGGTGCAACAGACGAGAGAAATCCTCCGTCAATTGAAACGCCAACGAGTTATCATTCCGGTGGAATTCAAGGCGGTTTGTTGGATGGCTCTGTTCGTTTTATTTCTGATACAATTGATTGCGGCGAAGCTGCAACAAGAACAACTCCAGCAGATGCAAATGGTCAAAGTCCTTTTGGTGTTTGGGGAGCTATAGGATCAGTGAACGGTAACGAAGCGAAATCATTGTAGCCAAAAAATGAATAATATTTTCATAAAATGCATACAATGTATTCACTGAACCATTGATTGATTCAGAACGTCAATGTTATGAAGAGAGTGTAGAGTTCGAAGTTTTACTCTACACTCTAACTTATAAACCTAAATTTTAACAATAATTGATTATAATCTATGTCCTATAAACTTGCCGGTATATTGTTTTTGTGTATTATCAGAGGATTATTCTTCTCGGTTTTTAATATGGCTGATGAACTCAAATTTTGTGAGTCATTTGACAAGCAGCCGAATAATTTTGTAACTCTTGTTGATGGAGTCAAAGGGCAAGCCGGTCGATTTGATGGGCAGGCTTATACTCATCTTCGTATCAATAAAAAAACAGAATATCTTACTGTCGAAATATATTTTAACTCCGAAAATGTTGAAACTTCCGGCGTTGAAGTTTCAACATGGCGACCATTGGTCAATCTGGCAAGATGGACAACCGGTGATTTTCAGTTGATTCTTCGTGAAGGAAAGGCAAGTGCCCACATTCATAATAACGGTAATGAACGTATCAAATTGTATTCAGATAAACTCAAAAATAACACATGGTACCAACTGAAACTCATTATGGATGCGAAAAAACATACCGCAACATTATTTCTGGATAATAAACAAGTTGATTCGGCAAAACTAAATCCGTTGATTTCATACTTTTCCATTGGAACACCAACTATTGCCAGTGGAAATCACAAAACTTTCAAAGGGTTCATCGACGAAGTAACTTTTATACTCAAACCATTCGATGATATTGTAACAGTCGATTCACGAAAGATCACACAAGGAATCAAAATCACTCACAATGAACTTTATGCCGACCAACCGTTGATTGTTATTACACCTAAAGGAACATGGATTTGTTGTTTAACGGTTGCTCCCGGCGGTGAAGGAAGTCGTGGTCAGCATGTTGTTGCCGTTCGTAGTATTGACGGTGGAAAAACATGGGGTGAAGTAATAAATATCGAAACAGGACAAGACGGCGGCGGATATGTGATGCCGCTCGTAACACCATCAGGACGGATTTACGGATTTTATTGTCCGCCACAAGGTGAAAAACCTCCGCAAAAAGATGAAATTCAAGGATATTTTTGTTATAAATATTCTGATGATGACGGTCTAACATGGTCACAACGTTATTGGATTCCGATTCGCCGTTCCGCATGGGATTTACAACAAGAAGCAATCAAAACCAAAAAAGGAGTCTGGTGTTGGGGTATCGCCAAACCAGTTACGGAAAATGGCGACGTTTTTTTTCCTTTCGCTATTACCGATGGAGTTGATGGAAAAGGAGCCGGCTGGATTGTACATAGTAACAATATTCTCACAGAACATAATCCCGACAAAATTCATTGGGAAATTCTACCGGAAGGTCGTAGAGGAATTTATAATCCGACCTTCGAACCAACACAGGAAGAACATTGTCTTTTGCCAATGAATCAAAAGGACTTTTTTGTTTGTGTGTACCGGACACGGCTTGGTTTTCCAGCAATTTCGTACAGTAAAGACCGTTGCCGGAGTTGGAGTATTCCAGAAAAAATGACTTACGCCAATGGTCGGATTGTTTGGCATCCCCGTGCTTGCCCAATGATTTGGAAATGTAAGAACGGTAAATATCTTTTCTGGGGACACAACAATTCACATAAATCATTCGATAATCGTAATCCCGTTTGGATCAGCGGCGGAATCGAACGTAACGGAAAGATTTACTGGTCACAACCGGAAATATTCCTCTATGCCGATGATCCTAAACTCAGAATAAGTTATCCCGACCTGATCGAAGATAAAGGAGAATATTGGATTAGTGAAACAGAAAAAGAAACACCAAGAATACATAAACTTGACAAAACATTACTCAACGCAATTTGGACTCGTATCGAAAACGATCTTGACGGTAAAAAAATTCCTATCAGCAAGTTAGGATTAGTTCTGGAAACTTCGCAACAAAAAATACCTTTCCCTAAAACCGTTACGGAACTCGTTGATGGATTCACTCTTGATATGGAAATTGATTCTAAAAAACTTGTTGCCGGTGAAATTCTTTTGGATAACCGTAAAGAAAACGGCGACGGATTGGCTGTTTTTGTTGCTGAAAACGGTTCTTTTCGTTTCGAAATGAATGGTGTTGATGTTCGCGGTAATCGGCAAGAAATTTCATGGACTTCTGATATATCACAACTAAATGGTTCTCTCCAAAGAATTTCCGTGATTATCGACAACAACCCGCGAATCATCAGTTTCTTTGTCGATGGTCAAATCAATGATGGAAACGGAAAACAAGATGTTGGTTGGAAACGTTTTGAACTTGCCCCAAGAAAATTGTCTGGAAACAATACACTTAAAATACATTCCGCATTAAAAACGTTACGTATTTATGACCGCGCACTTCATAGTTATGAACTTTAAAATATACTCAATTGTAAAATGTTACAATTGAGTACATTTAAAATCCGATATTTCATCAAAAAATATTTGTGAATTTTTATTTTTCAAACTTAACAAATCTATTAACAAATTTATGACAATGAGAATTTCAATTTTTTTCTTTTGTTTTTTAGTGTTCGTTTATTCGGTAATTGCTTCCGAAACTGTTGTTTTAACCGAGTCTTTTGAAAAACAACCGAATCAATGGATCACGCTTGAAGATGGTTTTAAAGGAAAGGCGGGACGTTTCAACGGTGAAATACCGTTGGCATTCAGCGGGAAATTTAACGTAACTCATTTCGAAATGGAACTCGCCTTCAAAGCGGAAAATCTTAAAGATGCCGGAGTAGAACCATCGGATTGGTTACCGGTGTTTCGTACTTCTTCAGGATGGAGTTCCGGTATTTTTCAGGTTGCAATTATCAACGGAAAACTTGCCTTACATTTTCATAACGGTAACACAAAACGTATTCGAATCGAATCGTTCCCGTTGGAAAATGAACATTGGTACAAAACCCGAATCGTTATTGATACTCTTTCTCATAAAGCATCTGTATTTCTGGACGATAAAGAAATTGGTTCTCAGGAAATTAGTTCGGAAATTCCTTATTTAAGTATTAACGCACCAATACTCGGAACAATTAACCAACCGAAAAAAATTGCCTTTAAAGGTTTAATGGATGAGTTCAAACTGACAATGATAAACATTGGCGTGCGTGAAAGTGATGATCCACGAAATATTGTTAAAGGAAATCGGATTCCTTGTGAATTGTATTGCGATCAACCGTATCTTGTTGTTTTGAAAGATGGAACATGGGTTTGTACAATGACAACCGGTCAAGGTCATGAAGGGCAAAAAGGACAACATGTTGTCGCAGTACGCAGTATGGATCAAGGTAAAACATGGGGACAACTCATTGATATCGAACCGGCAGGAGAATATTCCGCTTCATGGGTTGTACCTTTATTGACTTCTTTTGGACGAATTTATGGTTTTTACACCTATAACGGTGACGGAATTAAACTTGGACGTGACGACACACACGGTTGGTATGCTTACCGTTATTCCGACGACGGCGGTCTCACATGGTCGGAACGTTACAAAATTCCAATGCGCCGCACGGCTTGCGATACATTAAATATTGATGGAAAATCCGTTCAGATGTTCTGGGGAATTTGTAAGCCGCGTATTGAAGGAAATGATGTTTACTTTTCGTTTTCAAAACTCGGTCAATATTTTCTCGAAAAAGGTGAAGGATGGATTATGCACAGTAACAATATTATGACCGAAAAGGAACCGGAAAAAATTCATTGGGAAATGTTACCAGACGGTAATCATGGTATTCGCCATCCCGATTACGGTAGCGTTCAGGAAGAACATAATATCGTTCCATTGGATCAAAAAGATTCGTTTATGTGTGTTTATCGTACAACAATGGGGTTTCCTGCCTGTTCGTACAGTCATAATCGTTGCAAAAGTTGGAGTCTTCCCGAACCGATGATTTATGCAACCGGAAGGATAATAAGGCATCCGCGTGCCTGTCCAATGGTTTGGAAAACAGAAGCCGGTAAATATCTTTTCTGGTGTCATAACAATGGTGGAAAATCGTTCGAAAATCGAAATCCGGCATGGCTTTGTGTGGGATTGGAGCGAGATGGAAAAATTTACTGGGGACAACCGGAAATCGCTATCTACTCCGACGAACCGGAACTTCGTATGAGTTATCCCGATCTGATTATTGTTGACGGTAACTATTGGATTTCCGAAACGAAAAAAGATGTTGCAAGAATACATCAAATTGATACAACAATGCTCGAAGGAGCATGGAAAAGACTAGCGGAGGAATTAGACAATAAAGTATCACCGCTGACTCAAAACGGACTTGTTTTCGAAACAAAAGAACATCGTACCGCTTTTTCAGTTACAATTCAGAACGCTTTGAAACAGAAAGGATTTTCGCTTGATTTTGTGATTGATGTACCGGAAAACGGATTTAAACCGGAAACTCCTCTGATTGATAATCGTAACAATGAAGGTAAAGGATTGGTTGTTCTTGCCAAAGAAAACAGGACATACGCGGTTGAAATTACCGATGGTTCAAAAGATCGCCGTGATGTCATTTCCCGAACTTTTGATGCGAACTTGCTGACAACCGGAAAACATTATATCACAATTACAATTGAAGCGGCACCGCAACTAATTTTATCAATTGTTGACGGACAATATGTTGATGGAAACGGCGAACAGGTTTTTGGTTGGGGGCGTTATTTCAACATACCGGAACAATTAGACCAAAACGATACGATAACATTGGTACCTGAAATCAATGTTTTCCGATTCTATAATCGTCCTTTAAAAACCTTCGAGGCAACATCAAACCAAAGTATTCATTAATAAAACAAAAAAATATTGAAATATTATCTTTATTTCCAATAGAGATAGTTACATTAATATCTAACCTTTTTTGAATAAAATATTTTATGGGATTAACAAAACAAAAACTTCGTGCCGGACTACCTGTTTATGGCGGTTGGGTGATGATTGCTCATCCGACCATTATTGAAATTTACGCTGGAGAATGTTTCGATTGGATTTGTCTGGATATGGAACATACTTTGATTGACATGCGGTCAATCCAAGACTGCATTCTTGCCGTAAAAGGAACAAATATTGATTTATTGGTCAGGCTTTCTTCGCACGAACCAAGTATTGCCAAAAGAGTTTTAGATGCCGGAGTTGCCGGAGTGATTGCTCCTTGCGTCAATTCGGCAGAGCAAGCCCGGCAAGTTGTTGCGATGACCAAATATCCGCCGGAAGGAAATCGCGGCGCATCACTAGCACGTTGTACTGATTTTGGACGAAATTTCAAAGAACACTTTGAATATCATAACGATAACGTTATTGTTGTAATTATGCTGGAACATATTGACGCTTTAGCGAATCTTGACAAAATTCTTTCCGTACCGGGAATTGATGCAACATTTATCGGACCTTATGATTTGTCCGCTTCAATGGGATTGCCGGGACAATTGGATCATCCTGATGTTGTTGCGGCTCAACACCAGATTCTCAATTCTTGCCGGAAACACCAAATTCCTGCCGGTTACCATGTTGTTTCACCAAAGGCAGATTTAGTACAAAAACGTGTTACGGAAGGATTTCGTTTTATCGGTTGCGGTCTTGATACTGAATTTATCTTACAAGGTTGTCGAAACGTTATTCCCTCAATAGAAAAAACCTGTTCTCTTGATTCACACAAACAAGATTCACCTAAACCTAAGGTTGCCGTATGAAAACAGTTCTTGTTACTGAAAAAGAGTTTGATAAAGCGAGTGAACAGTTTTCCGAAAATTCGGAATGGGCAATTCTTTCTGTTCCTTCGGAGGAGGCTAATTTAGCGGAATGTGTACGGAAACACGCCGCCTGTTGCGTTATTGTCGGTGTCAATAAATATACCGGATTACTTTATGAGGCGTTGTACGAAATTTCCCTGAAAAAAGGAATTACAACATCTTATCGTTCTCTAATTGCCCGTTTTGGAGTCGGACATGATGGAATTGATAAAACGCTTGCCCGCCAACGAAATATTGCTATAACGAATACGCCCGGGGTGTTAAGCCGGAGTGTTGCGGAATATTCATTTTGGTTGATGGGGGCGTTACTCCGAAATATCGTCAAAGGCGATAATGCTGTACGTAAAGGAATTTTTCCTTTGCTGATAGGAAGCGAATTATATGGTAAAATACTTTTAATTATTGGAACAGGAGCAATCGGATTGCAAGTTGCCCGAATTGCCCGATTAGGTTTTGGAATGCGGGTATTTGCCGTAGATCGTTATCCACTTGACGAACTTGCCGGACGGATGAACATTTCTGTCCGAAAATTTCTGAATGAAAGCGGAATTGAACAATATTCTTCTAATGTTGACATATTATTACCTCAAGCTGATATTGTTTCGTTACATCTTGCTCCGACATTACAGACCAGACATTTCATGTCGAAGTCGCGGTTTGATTTAATGAAATCTACCGCAATACTGATCAACACATCACGCGGTCATGTTGTCAACGAAACAGATTTATTTGAAACGTTATCATCCGGTAAAATTGCCGGAGCGGCTTTGGATGTTTTTGAAACGGAACCTTATCAACCGGTTAACGAATCCACTGATTTAAGAACATTGAACAATATTATTTTAACACCACATCTCGGTTCAAGCAGTGTAGAAGCCAACCGGCGTATGGCAGAATCGGCATTGCAAAACGTTAAACTGTTTTTTGAAGGCAGATTTAATGAAATGAATCTGATTTCCAATAAGAACGAATAATCGTTATAATTTATTCTTATGAAAGAAAATCAATCAAAAGAAGAAAATATTCTGAAAACATCTGATATTGTTTCGGAAATATCCGTTAAACCGGCTGATTCTCTGAAAATATTCGATTGGTGTCTCATTATACTTTTTGCCGTGATTCTGATTATCATGATTGTTTCAATTTTTTATCGTTATATTCTGAACAATTCGCTTTCGTGGACAGATGAAGCAATTCGTTTCGCTTTTGTTCCGTCAATTTCACTCTGGCTTGTTCAACAATAA
>JAISNF010000485.1 GCA_031276415.1 Planctomycetaceae bacterium | reverse complement strand
ACCCATCGCTATTTTGGGAATACCCCGCTACTGGAGCAATTTAAAATAATCATCCCAATCACAACGAATCACGTAAATCATCGTTCAGACATTAAATAGGAATTATTGCGAGAACCGGTTGCGGTTGTTTGCGGTCAATTTTCTTTAATTGCCCTTTCAATGTGTTGAATCACATCGCCAACCGTTGCAATATTTTGGGCATCGGATTCGTCAATGTTGATGTTAAACTCCTCCTCAAAGGCAATCATCAACTCCGCAAGGTCAAGGGAATCAGCACCAAGATCATTGGCAATGTCTGTTTCCGCCGTAATCGTTGCCGCATCCGATCCAAGTTGTCCGGCAATGATATTGATTACTTTTTCTTCTGTTGAAGCCATAAATTTAGTTAATAGTTAGTAGTTAATAGTTAATAAATCAATAATAAACCACAATAATAAATCGCAGAATAAGAAATATTTACATCATTTACACCACAATTCATTATCAATAATTCATTACTACCGTATCATTCCACCATCAATTGTCAGGATTTGCCCCGTTACAAACGACGCTTCGTCACTGACAAAATACAAAACAGCATTCGCAATATCTTCGGGAAGACCAAAACGCGCCAAAGGAATACGTTTTTTTATCTCAACCTTCAACGGTTCCGGCAAAACCGCCGTCATGTCCGTCTCAATAAAACCCGGCGCAATCGCATTGACCGTAATATTCTTGCTCGCTAATTCTTTTGCCGCTGTTCGCGTAAAACCAATCAATCCGGCTTTGGACGCAGAATAATTCGCTTGCCCTTTGTTACCAATCAATCCGCTAATACTCGTAATATTAATAATTCGACCTTGTTTCGCACGACGCATCGGCTTGGAACATGCCCGCGTCATGAGAAATGGTCCGCGAAGATTGACCCCAATCACATCATCCCACTCCTCGTCCTTCATCGCCCCAAGCGGCACATCTCGCGTAATTCCGGCACAATTGACCAAAATATCAATCTTACCAAACCGCGTCAAAATACTCTCAACAGTACGTTCCACTTCTTCCGTTACGGAAACATTGCAAATATATCCTTCCACTTCTTCCTTAAATTCAGCAGGAAGCCTGCCAATAGCCGAACTTCGTTCTGCACAAATCATCGCTATCGCCTGCTCCAACTTTTCAGGATTGGTTCCAATACAAGCAATTTTGGCTTCGCAAGCGGCAAGAGCCTTTGCAATCCCAAGCCCAATTCCGCGTGTGCCACCGGTAACAATCGCCACACGATCACATAATTTGATTTTAAGCATCAATAACTCCGTTGCATTTAATTTTACGGTCAATTCGTTTCAACAACCCCCGAAGAACACGACCGGGTCCAATTTCATAAAATGTGTCAAAACCTTGTTCGAGAAGTTTTCTCATGGAAGTTTCCCAAAGAACCGGACTAAGAATTTGTTTCACAAGAATTTGCCGAATCTCTTCAGGATCATTATGCGGTTCCGCATCAACATTGCTAATCACCGGAATACGCGGCGGATTCATCTTGGTTTCCGACAACGCCTGTGCCAATACCTCCACCGCAGGCGTCATAATCGGCGTGTGAAACGCTCCCGCAACTGCTAAAGGCACCGCATGAAATTTTCCGGCGGCAGAAAGTTCTCCGATTCGTTCACAAGCATCGTTGGTTCCAGAGACAACAATATTGCCCGGACAAAGAATATTGGCAACTTGCAAAACACCATTACCGCGATTTTCGCTGCAAATTGTTTCGACTTCGCTAAGTTCTTTTCCAATGATACTGACCATACCGCTTGGTGTTGCATCGGAAGCGTCCTGCATTGCCTGCCCGCGTTTCTGAACCAAACGGAGTCCGTCTTCAAACCCGAAAACTCCGGCAAAAACCAACGCCGTGTATTCGCCAAGACTCAAACCCGCAACCGCTTCACATTGTTCTACAATTTCCGGTTCTTTCGTTTTCAAAAGTTCCAAAGCAGCAATACTCAGCGTAAATATCGCCGGTTGACTGATTACAGTAGAATCTAAGTTTTCGTCAGGGTCTTCAAAACAAATTCGGGCTAAATCGTAACCAAGAGTTGAATTGGCTCGCTCGAAGATTTCTTTTGCCGGAGCAAACTCTTCGACCAAAACCTTTCCCATTCCGACCGATTGCGCACCTTGTCCTGGAAACAGTAAGGCAATTTTACCCATGCTTCAATAATTGGGTTATTTGAATAAAAGACAAAAGTTTAATTTTATTCTTTAGGAGTAACAACTTGGCGTTTCATGTAATGACCGCATTTCGGACAAACAACATGAGTCGGAATTGCTGTACTGCAATCAGGACAATTTGTTCGTTGAACAAGAGGCTTATGATCATGAGCACGCCGTGAACCGCTACGGGCATTGCTGTGTTTACGTTTTGGAACAGCCATTTTTTATGTGTGTTTAAAAACCTTTCTAATTGAAATTATCAATCGTTGTTGCAATATGATAGGGAAAGCACGGTTATCTGTCAAGAGGGCAACCGGAGTCAAATTGACATTTTTTCAAAAAATGTCTTAAATCAACAAATCAAAGAGAATTTTCTCAATTACCGGTTAATTATTGGTTGGATTCATGAGCATGTTTAATCAAATCGGCAAACGTGATATTATTCAAAAAATCTTGTCGGCATTTTTCGGCGGCGTCCCAAATATTGCTGAGGGTGATTACGGCTTCCGATTCACCGTTGGTTTGGTTTAACATTCGTTTTCCGTTGTTAATTGGAGCATCGATGATATTCATTACCTGACCGAGTGTTACTTCTTCCGGTTGTTTTTTAAGCCGGTAACCGCCGGTGGCTCCGCGTGTACTTTCAACAATATCTGCACTTTTGAGTTGAAGCAGAATTTGCACTAAAAAACGCGGCGGAACAGAATGACGTTCGGCAATATTACGAATACGAACCGGTTCTGCCGAATTTTTATGAATCGCCAATTCCATGATGGCAATACAAGCATATTCGGTTTTAGCGGAAATTTTCAAGGACATGGTATGCACCTCTCAAAGCAAATATACTGAAAACAAGTTGGATTTTTCGGTTGAACAATGTAAACCGCCGCCCAATAAATAATACAGCGGCGTAAACAAAACCGAACATTCTTTGTCAGTTAATATTATGATATTACAATAAACACTGAAAAGAATGGTCTATAACCTGAAATGAAGACAACTCAGTAAAATCACACAAACACTTTATAAACACTTTTATAAACACATTCATAAACAACGGAAAACATAACGTTAAGCATGAAACATGAAACGCAATATTTTACCGGTTGTGATTATAAATTATAAGATGTTTAGGAGACCGATTGAGTTTGTTCTTTCAATTTACGGATTAAGGCAGAAAGCCGTGATTTTTTTCGGGCTGCTGCATTTTTATGAATAGTTCTTTTTGCTCCGGCTTGATCGAGCGATTTGGAGGCTTCACGGAAGAGTTGGTCGGCTTCTTCGACATTTCCTTCACGAACTGCTTTAACGACATTTTTACAACGGTTTCGGATAAAAGACCGATTTATTCGGTTTCGTTCCCGTGCTGTAATATTTTGGCGAAGCCGTTTTTTGGCACTTTTAATGTTCGGCATGTAAATTCTATTGTAAATTGTTAGAAAAATGGTAACTACGAAAATTCAATACTTATTTGAATACTTAATTTGAATACTTACAGGAATACTTAATCTGGAATACCAGCAGGAATTGCGAGCGTATAAAAAATTCCAGTGTGAATTACGGCGTGAAATCCGACATGAAATTCAGCGTGAAAAATTCGGGACTAATTATGACGTTTTTGAGCAACTTTGTCTAGTAGTTCCCCCAAATCTTTATAAGAAAAATCGATTGCTGCTAACTGATGTCCGTATTCTTCCGATTTTTCATAATCTTCCAGTTCGAAGGCGAGTTTTGCGGCGAGGTAGAGAGCCTTTTTTTTATGTTCTCCGTCGGGCAGAGCGACAACAGCGTCTTGATAATGGGTCATTGCCAATTTGGTTTGCTTAATCATTTGAAAACATTGACCTAAAGCGAGCAAACATTCGCCTTTGCGGGTAACTTCGGCTTTTGCCAATTGAAATTCGGCGATTGCTTCTTTGAGTTGTTTCCGTTGCTGGAGTAGAACGCCGTATTCGAAATGATAACCGGCGTGATTCGGGTGGTGTTGAATCCGATGTTGGGCGAGTTCTAAATTTTTAGCGTCATATTCTTCTTTGGTTTTATAAAATTCTGTTTTGGTTGATTCTTTTTTTGTTTTTTCAAATTCTTCTTTGAGGGCGAGAACTTTGGCGTGTAATTTTTGTTTTTGCGTATCGAGCAATCGTTCTATAAGATCGGGTGAATTTTTGGAGAGTTGAACGGATTGGAGATAATATTGTTCGGATTTTTCGTAATCTGCTTGCTGATAAAAATGTTGGGCGAGTTCGAGGTAATTGGCGATATCATCAGGATTTTTTTTGATGCGTTTTTCTACTTGTTCCAGATAAGTCAAGGGGCGTCCCATGACGTCCACATCTTCTTCGATTCCGGTTGGTTTTGTGGCGGCATCGCGTACTTGGTTGGCGTCGCCTGTTGCGTATTTTCCTTTATGAATTGTTTTTTCGACGGTGAGATCTTTACGCAATTTTTCGGCGTCTTGATCACCGGGTTTTGCTTTGAGGATTCGGTGAACGCAAGCCAGTGCGCCGTCATAATCGGCGATTTCGCGCAATGCTGCTCCACAAATTCGGTTGGCTTCCAGGTGAAACGGTTCTGAATCGATGGCGGCTTTGTAATATTCGATGGCGACATTGTGATGTCCCAACTCTTCACATGCTTCACCTGCGGAAAGTAGGGCGTTGACGTTCCATGGGTCTGATTTCAAGGTTTCGATGGATGCTTTGAATGCCTGATCCGGTTTTTTGGAGTGAAATTTTTTGCCGGAACCGGTGATAAATGTTATGAGACCTTTCTTTTTTTTATCTCCGTATTTTTTTTTCAGATTAGCGAGAAAAGACTTGAAATAGATGATATTTTCCGGATCGTTGAGAACGCATTGTGTAAACATATCATTGGCGTAATCATGACTTCCAATGGACATTTGTTTATTGCCGTGTGCGAACAGTTGTTGAAGTTTTTCCCGATCAACCGTTTTTTGGGGTGATTCATTAGACACAGTGCTCATATTATTTTTTTTCTATTATTTTTTTCAAAAAAATTTTTTGAAGGTTTTTTTTACCAAATTAAGACATAAAAATTCCAATGATAATATTACAAATTCTTTTTTCCGTTAAATACGTTAATAATAAATCGGTACAAACTATAACATAAAATTAGAACCAAAGCAAGTAGTTTTATAGTTGATAATTGATAGTGGATAGTGGATAGTTTCGCAAGCGGATTCAAAACGTTTTGGTCAAAAATTCCGCATTGCGAAACTCTCAACTCTCAACTCTCAACTATCAACTATAAACTATAAACAAACCTCATTTTTACCTAATTTTTCCTAACAAAACAACCTCAGTAGCAAAAAATGATATAAAAAATCAACCTCATTACCTCATTAAAAAATAATCATAAAGGTAACTTCTAATAACTGGTTTTTTTTATTAACCACAGAGGACACAGAGTTCACAGAGGGAATTTTTATTTCTCAATCTTAACGTAGAGTAGATGAGGGGCATATTAGTTTAGGTTAGGGCTTAATTCTGTTTCGAGATTTCTCCTTTTGTGTCTCAATATCCTTATCCCCTGCTTTTATGCCTCC
>JAISNF010000399.1 GCA_031276415.1 Planctomycetaceae bacterium | reverse complement strand
CAACAACTCTCAAACGAAGTCGATAACCTACAAAAATTAATACAACAAGTAAAAGAATAAATTTTGTCGGGTAACAGTTTACAACTATTGTACGACTATTGATGGAATAGAGTTTTCACGATTGGGCATCTTTAAAATTCTTTTTTTGAAAAAAAACGATTCAGGTAGGCAACGTTTCTGGTGAAACGTTGCCTACCTTTTGAATTACGCCCAAAACTAACTACTGAATAACTACGGGAAGTTTTTGGTACTAAAATTCTTTTACATCGATCCAAGACATAAGTTTACGGAGTCGGCGTCCTACATCTTCGAGTTGGTGTTGTCGTTGGATGGAGCGGATTCGTTTGAATTTCGGCGCACCGACTTTGTTTTCGAGCAACCATTCTTTTGCGAACTCACCGGTTTGAATTTCAGTCAAGATTTTTTTCATTTCGGCTTTCGTTTCGTCCGTAATAATACGCGGTCCACGCGTGTAATCGCCAAATTCTGCCGTATTGGAAACACTGTACCGCATGTAATTCAAACCGCCTTGATAGAACAGGTCTACAATTAATTTGAGTTCGTGCATACATTCGAAATAAGCCATTTCAGGTTGATAACCGGCTTCAACGAGAACTTCAAAGGCTTTTTGTACCAAAGCAGAAACACCGCCGCAAAGAACAACTTGTTCTCCGAACAGATCGGTTTCTGTTTCTTCTGCGAAGGTTGTTTCAATAACACCGCCGCGTGTTCCGCCGATACCTTTAGCGTAAGCGAGTCCGATTTTCCGTTCTTTATCGCCCGCACCTTCGCCAAGAGCGATAAGACACGGAACACCGCCGCCTTTTATAAATTCACTCCGTACCAGATGCCCGGGACCTTTCGGAGCGATAAGAATAGCGTAAACTCCTTCGGGCATATTGAACTGACCATAATGAACATTAAAACCGTGTGTTGCAATAACGAGGTTTCCTTTGGAAAGGTTGGGGCGGATTTGTGTTTCAAAGATACCCGCTTGAAGTTCATCGGGTAACGTCAGAACAATCAAATCAGCACGTTTTACGGCTTCTTCAGTGGTGAGCGGTTTGAATTTGTCGTGAACAGCCAGATCATAATTGGGAATTCCCTTGACCTCAGCGACAATCACATTACAACCGCTATCACGAAGATTTTGGGCGTGCGCATGACCTTGCGAGCCGTAACCGAGAATCGCAATTGTTTTGCCTTTAAGTTTGGAAAGATCAGCGTCTTTTTCATAATAAATTGTTGCAGCCATGAGTTGGAAATGTGTTAAATGTTGGAAATTGAGTTGAAAACGTAAATGAACAAATTTTACAAAGTATTGGCAAAAAAATGACATCTTCGTCCGGTAAAATATGCAGATAAAATACCAAAATAATTATTCTTGCCGGAAGTTTACCTGCTGATATTTTTACAATGACGGAAAACATCATTTATTTACAGGTGTAAAATATACACCCAAAATATAAGTTTGCAAGTAACTGTATGATAAAAAGATGTGGTGTCCGCAGATTACGCAGATTTTCGCAGATGGACACAAATTATTTTTCTGCGTCTATCTGCGTCATCTGCGGTCACATTTTAAAATAATTTGTGGACGATTGAAGTTTAGAAGGTTAGGGCGAATGATATTCCGCCGGAGAGTTGGTGGTTGTAAGTTTCTTTGCCGAATGGATGATAAGCGTTTTTGTAATGGGCATAATCGTAGCGTAATTCGGGGCGGAACATTGTTTTTGAATTGATTTTGTAATTTGCCGCTAATGTCATTTCAAAAAGATTACCGCCTTCTCCACCGGTTACTGTCGGCGAATCAAAAACCGTGCCGTGCGCATGGAGAAATTCAAGCCGAATACCAAACGATAATTTTTTATTCACCGTATAAATCAGATGTTGATTTATTCCCCAAGAATCGCTGCCGGTTGTTCCGATTTTATCGTACACTTTTCCGTCCGTAACCGCACCCTCAATCATGTAAAACCAACTCTTGTTGATTTGCCACGTAAAAATAAGCGTGTTGAGAATATCTGTTGCCGAATCATAAGAACGGAAATGACCGCCTTTATCGTTATAAAATATTTTGTACGTTAAGGACATGGATTTATTGAAACGGCGGGTGATTTTTCCGAGAAAACCGTTGTCGCCAAACGAATTATCGAAACTATTGAACACGCCGGCTGTCCATGCGCCGGAGATTGTCCATTTATCGTTCGGTTTTGATTCGACCATCACACCGGAAACCGTCATGGGACGACCATAAGCGATATTAGCGTGCGAATAAAAAAATTCATACGGAGCCGCTAAAGATTCATAAGAAAAACCGCCTCCGAATTTACCAACTTTCACATTGAAATTTTTCGTTCCGAAACTTGTGTTAAGTGTTACAAACGAAGCGTAATAATCGCCGCTTCCCCATTTATAATCAAACGATTCATCGCCCCAGAAACGCGGATAACGAGAATCCGTACCGTAATTAAAATCGGCACGAAAACCCCAATCGAGATGATCGTTGAGTTCTTTTTTGGCTCCGACCCAAAGTTGATTGAGTTTCCAATCGGCGGGTTGTTCCAGCATCAGGATGTACGAATTTCCCGACTGAGGCGTAATACTTCTGTTGTAGGCATAGGGACCGGGGTTCCCGTATTCATTGGTTCCGCCGTGGTTATTGATCGTAATCCCCGTCAATACCCAACCGTAAAATTCAATACCTTCAATACCTTTAATACATGTTTTTTTTGTACAAACCTTATTGCAAGGTACAGGAATAACCGTTTCACAATCCGTTCCCGTAACATTTTCCGCAACCGATAATAACAACAATAATACCATTGTCATTGTTGCGAATAACTTTTTGAATAACCTTTTGAATAATTTTTTGAAACTCATAATATGTCCTTTATAAATATTGGGTTAAAAAATTGGTGTGTAACGTTTAACATTGATTCTCATCGTTTTGCCTGTTTTATTGATTCAATCCGCAAGTTTCAAGCAGACATTTATGAACGATAAAATCATGTTCATAAGTGTACGGATTTACTATTTCTCCGCGTAAAATTTGGGCAAACTCACGCCATTGATCTTCGTAACGAGTTTTGGGTGCCGGCATGGGAACGGTTTGATAACCTTTTTTGTAACCGTTGCGATCTTTCGGCAGGGCAAGCCGAAGAACTCCGTTTGCCAGATTTCCCGATGTTTCAAGCGGTTGAATAATAATCGTTCCTTTATCGCCGCACACGGTGAGATGGCGGCGTTGAAAACCTTCAACTTCAGTAACGGCTGTTCGCAATGTCGCAATACAACCGTGCGGATATTCAAAAACAGTAACACAATTATCCACAAGACCGTCTGAGTGCGTGCAACGCGGAAAAGGATGAATCTTTTCGGGTTCGCCTAATAATGTTACCATAAGATCGATCAGATGACAAATGAAAATATAAGGCGCACCGCCTTTGAATCCTTTTAATACACGTCTAAATTCTTCACCGTCGTAACGGCTCATGGCAGCGTCAACATCAAAAATCGTTCCCAAAAGTCCATCTTTTACGGCTTTGATACAAAATTGTACTGCCGGATTATTCCTGTACATATAACCCATTTGAACGGTGAGATTTTGTGTTTTTGCCTCATCCAGTAGTTGTTTGAAGTCTGCCAAAGATTCACCGGCGGGTTTATCGAGATGAATATGTTTTCCTGCACGAATACAACGCAAAGCGGCGGGAATGAGCAGATGTTCCTCTGTTTCCACGCTTACTGCTTGCAGTCCGGGAACCGCCAGCAATTCCTCTGAAGACATCCATTTTAATCCTTGATAAACCGCTTGCTTTTCTGCGCTCGCACGCAATTTAGGATCGTCTTCCGCAATACCCACAACTTCAAAAATCTCATTCAACTTGCGGAGGTCTCCCATCTTATAAGCGTGCATGTGACCAACACCAAGTTGCCCGATTTTGATTCTTTGATTTTCGTTCTGATTTTTATCATGATTTTCGTTCTGATTTTCAACAGCAGAAGTATCACGATTGAATGACAAACTACCGGTTGTTCCCGCAACAAAAAGTGTGGACGTTTCGAGAAAACGGCGTCTTGTGAAATCATGTTTTTGAGACATAATAAAAATTTCCTTTCAATAAAATTGGTGATGTTTTAATTGTTGCGTTTTTGGATTCAGTTTATGGGGAGTCGGTTTGTTCTAAGGGATGTTTACGGTTGGTGAGCGGGAAGTTGACCGTTGTTTTTGTAATATGCGCAGCGTAAATTCCGTAAATCATTTCCAATGTTGATCGGGCATTATAAACATTGGATACGGGTTGCCGATCTTCCTCAATTGCTTGCATCAAATCCCAAGCGGCAAAACGATTTGTTTCGATAAATGACGGTACAATATCCGGTTTGCCGTCCAATTTTTTGTACAAAGAATCTAACGGTTCCGCATTGGGAATGATACGATATTCTTTTAACGGAATATTTTCTGTAAAAGAATCGCTCGGCGGCGAACACGGAATATTACTGAAACGAAGCGGTTGTAATTCTCTTGATCCGTCTAAAAAACGAAACGACAACATCCCTTTACTTCCTGTGACGCAAATTCCCATGCGGTAATTTCCTTTATAAAGATTGCGGCGGCTTTCGAACGTTCCGCGAACACCGTCTGAAAATCGAAACGCCGCATAAATTTCATCACCGATTGCGGGACCGATTGGTTCTACGGTTTTTGTCAATTCTGAAACGTTAGCCGGATGTCCCTGAACACGAATATCGGACATGACGCATTCCGGTGAACCGAAAATAAATGTCATCAGGTCAAGAATATGTGTACCAAGAACCATGAGGTCTTCACCGCCGCCACGATGATCGCTTTTTCCCCAACCTTGAACAGTTAGCGGTGTTCCGATTTTACCGGATTCGATAAGTTGTTTCATGGTGAGAAATCCCAATCCGTAACGGCAATGATGAGCCATTCCGATTTTGATACGGTTTTTCTCCGCGATTGTAACAATTTCATCGGCTTCGTGTAAAAACACACTCAACGGTTTTTCGCAATAAATGTGACAACCTTTTTCGGCAACCATTTTGATTTGTCCCAAATGATCGTTTGGATGCCGTGAAGTAAGAATGACAATATCCGGCGATTCGTGTTTCAACATTTCTTCGCAAGTTGTGTAATGACGTTTCGCTTGTGTTACGGACATTTTTTGTTCAATATCTTTCGTGTTGGAGTCAATAAGCGCAACAACTTCAACATTGGGAAGCCCGCAAAATGCAGCGTGCAAACCGTGTAAACCAAGTGTCGGTTTTGACGTATCTCTAACAATGGCGACTTTCCATTGTTTACTTGCTGTAACGGAAGCATTCAATAAACCGTTGGCAAAAGTTGTTCCGGCAACAAAAATACCGGACGTTTTGAGAAAACGGCGTCTTGAAAAAGGAATCTTTTTTGACATAGTAAAATCCTTGTGGTTAAAAAGTTTTTGAAACAACAAAACAGTTACACTTAAACAACACTTGAACAACACCTAAACATCTTCCGGTTTTGGAACAACGAAAGGTTTACGATAATCACGGGTCAACATTGTATTTGCTTCATTATTGTCGATAAAAATTTCTTTATCAACATCAATTTTAAGCATTGCTCCCAATGAAAGCGGCGTTTTGTTTAGGTCAACACCGTTGGCGTTGAGATGTTCCAATGTTCGGGTTAATGTTGCATCATTATCGTCAAATGATTTAACAGATTGAAGAGCCTGCTTGAGATTGTTACCGGAAATTTTATTATTTTCGCCTAAATAGTACGAAATATTGCCGAGATGACAAACCGCTGCCGATAAAGCACCGCAGCGAGCATCGGCTGTAACTTTTTTAGGATCGTTTGCCAAAATTGCATCAATAAAGTTGGCAACATGACCATCAACAGGATCACGTTCTATGATAACGGTTCCTTTGGAATTTTTGTTTTTAAATTCCTTAATTAAATTACCTTTCAGATCAAAAGCAAATGTTTGCGAAAAACTCCACCAGAAATTTTCGCTCATATTGAGCAACCTTCCCTGAATAACGTAACCATTGCTGCCGTAAGCAATAGAACCGATTAACGTACCGTTTTTTTCGCCGACCGGAATGTAACAAGGCGATGTTTCGAGTCCGCGAACTTCGACGACAAAACTTTTATCGCCGTAATCGTAAATGGAAACTTGAGTATTGGCGGTATCTCCGGCGTCACGATATTTTGCGTCTTTCATTTCAATATCGTAACCGATTCTGCCGCCGTAAGTGATCACTGATTGCGGGAAACGGTCAACGTTAATGAATTGTCGTGCAGTATCAATTTGATGAACTCCCTGATTCCCAATATCACCGTTACCATAATTACGTTGCCAATGCCAATCGTAATGAAAACTTTTTCGTGTAACAGGTTTCACCGGAGCCGGACCGCTCCAAAAATCGTAATCAATTCCATCAGGAACAGGATAATTACCGTAACTTCCGATTGCTTTTCGGCGTCGGTAGGCGAGAGCCCTTACCAATTTAACGTTACCGATTCCGCCGTTACGAATAAATTCAACCGCTTCAGTAACATTGGTAGCGGAACGACATTGAGTTCCTGTTTGAAAAACGAGACCATACTTTTTTGCTGCGGCGACAAGACTTTTACCTTCATGAATGTTGTGCGTCAACGGTTTTTCGATGTAGCAATGTTTCCCCGCCTGCAAAGCCCAAATAGCGGTTAATGCGTGCCAGTGATTTGTTGAGGCACAAGTTACAATATCCACCGATTTTTTATCAAGAACTTCTCGGAAGTCTGAAAATGTTTCGGGGGCGTATCCGAATCTTTTTTCAGTATCGCGGCTCATGGCTTTTGCCCGATTGATGTCCGGGTCACAGATGTACAAAATTTTCGCACGACCATCGCGGACAAAACTATCGCGATGAACCCAGCCGCGTCCGCCGGCTCCGATAATTGCAACACCAAGTTGATCATTTGCTTTGACCTGATCTTGTGCTGCAACATGTTGAGTAAACTCCCCGCTTGCCAAACCAGCAGCAACACCGGCAGAAAATGCCGCACAGAGAGAATCTTCAATAAAACGACGTCTTGAAATACTTGTCATAAAGTTTGTCATAATAAAATTGTAATAAAATGGAAAGAGTTAAAAATTGTTTTCATTATTCCACAATGGAATCAATGATAAATCAGCCAATTTGATTTGTTTTATGCTTCAATCCAACGGCGTTTCCGTTTCAAATTGGAATTAAGGATACTCGTACAGATATTTACATCGTCCACGATTTCAAAGTCCAACATTCCCACATTGATAACATCAGCACCGTTTTCAAATGCCCAGCGGAAACCATCTCGCGGAGAAATGGCACCGCCGGCAAGAACCTTGAACGCAATCCATGGTTCCGGTCTGTCCTGCATAAATGCAATTGTTTCTTCAGGATCGGGACAAAAAACATTATCGTGTTCCGGCAATCCGGGTGCAAAAGACCAATAGTTATGATGGTGAAATGTTTTCATCCAAAAGTCGGGAACAATTCCTTTTTCGATACACGCTTTGAACGTACTGATATTATGTGCACAAATTCCCGCCGGTAAATCATTTTTGTGAATCAAATCCAAACAGCGAAGAACCGTCTTGGTATCTCCCTGTTTCATCAGACGGTCAGCAGCAAGCCCTTGAATCAGACACGCCGACACTTCATGTTTTATAGAATACTCAATTCGTTCAATAAGTTGTTCCGGTGTGTCGCCGTAACAATAGGTTATTGCTTGAATAGCACCGCTCTGTTTTTCCCAGTATTCTTTGACAATGGGACAACCTCTCGGATTCACCAAAATAGCAGTAATACCACACGCTTCCGCCATTTTGAGTGTGGCAAATCTTTTTTCTTTTGTATGATAAACCGCTAACAAATTGGAAACGAAAGCCATATCGCGGTCGTGTGACCAACCCAACCATGGACCACCGCCGAAAGTCAATCGGCTAATTTCTAAACCGCAAATCTTTACTGTTGGAATTTTTTGTTTGAGATCGGAAAATTTTGCCCAGTTTGTATCTTTTCGTGTTGGAGCGGAAATAGCGTCCACATCGCTGGATTTTTGATCACTATTCGCTTGGGGCGGTGTTTCGCCGACAGCAACTTTTTCTTCACAAGGCAAAACACTAAAAGCAGCACCGCCAACCAAAAGTTTACCCAATACTTCACGCCGAGTTGTTTTTTTCTTTGACATAATTATGTCCTTTCATAAAAATGAATATTGTTTAGTTAATAGTTAATAGTTAATAGTTAATAGTTAATAGTTGCGCAAGCGGAATTTTATGTTGCCAAATCCCGTCCAAATATTTGTCCGATGGGTTAAAACCCATCGCTACATTGGGATTGCCCCAACGGGGTAATTTCCAATATAGCCGGCGGTTTTAACCGCCGGAATGTTGATAGTTAAATAGTTTCGCAAGCGGAATTATTGTTGGTAGGTGATGTTTCACCGAAACAATTACAATATTCTATTTGCCAATTTGTCCGATGGGTTAAAACCCATCGCTACCTTAGGAATGCCCCGTTGGGGCATTTCCAATATAGCCGGCGGTTTTAACCGCCGGAATGTTGATAGTTAATAGTTTAGTAGTGAATAGTAGTAGATTAAAAATGTTTTGGTAAATAATTCCGCTTGCGCAACTATTCACTATTAACTACTAACTATTCACTTTATCCTGCCCTTTCAGGGCGTTAATGGGTTGGGACGTTACCCGCCGCGTTGCGGCGGGCTGGCTTGTGTTGCCCCTTCGGGGCGGTAGGAAACAACACAAATTACCATCCTTAATCTAATTCCCTGTCGGCGGGTACGCCGACCAATGTTTTCGGCGAAACATTGGCTACCTTTTGAATTTGTAATCATTAGGTAGGCGGCGTTTCGCCGAAACGCCGCAACGGTTGATCTGGAACTACAACAGGTTCCCTGTCGGCGAGTACGCCGACCAACCTTTGCGGCGAAAGGTTGACTACCTTGTGATTTTGTAATCATCAGGT
>JAISNF010000352.1 GCA_031276415.1 Planctomycetaceae bacterium | reverse complement strand
ACGCAGTGGTATTTTTTATTTTAATAAAAATTTTATTTTATATTTGACTTTTGATCTAAAATAACTATTTAAAATTTCTTCTCTGTGGTTAAATAATCTTTGTTTAAATAAAAAGCCGGTTATTAGAAGTTACCAAAATGTTAGGAAATTCACAAAATATTATAACAACAAACAAAGTTTGTTCCTTATTTTTTATTGTTATTAGGAATAATTTTCCTATTAAACCTAATTGTCCTCTAACTGGAGTGTATTGTCTAGTCTTTGTTTTGTAATTATTTCAGGGAATTTCTAAAAACCACAAATTTAATATTTTTAATATTTTTGATTACAAATTCAAAATGCCGAAACGAAATATTACAATAAATGGATAAGTGGTCTTGACAATTATCACAAGTTTGTCATAATATCCAAAGTTTATGTTAATTTCCGTATTCGATTTTACAAAGGAGTTTATTATGCCTAAAAAATCAGTAAAAAAATCCGCTAAAAAATCCGTTAAAACGGTTAAAAAAGTTACCAACAAAAGCGGTGTCGGGCGACCAAAAGGAAGTGGTAAATATGGCTGTCCAACAAAATTAATTCGCGTTCCTGCACATCTTGTACAAGAAATTGTAGAATTTGCAATGCAAAATAAATAAAACTACAAAAATTACCAAATAAACGTAATAATACCAAAACGGTTAAAAAAATGTTTATTTCATAATTGTTCATGTAACGTGAAATAAAACGCGAAATGATATGTTTCCATAACCATCAGGACAAGGAAAAATATCATTTCGCATTCGCACGCTTTGCATACATTTACATAAAATCGTCTTGAATCGCATTCATTGAACGATTATAATCTTAAATAATACAATCTTAATAAAAGGATCATTTTTTATGACAACAGAATTAGTTAAAAATATTGATTGGGTCGGTTACGTTGATTGGAATGTTCGTGATTTTCACAGTTTTGATACTTTTCGCGGGGCAACGTACAACTCCTATCTTATTCGCGATGACAAAACCGTTGTAATTGATGCCGTCAAAGGTCTGTACGCAACACGTTTGATTCAAAATATTGCGGAAAAAACAGAATTGGTAAAAGTCGATTATGTTGTCTGTAATCACGCCGAACCGGATCACGCCGGAGGATTGGTCACTCTCATGGCAAATCTCCCCAACGCCGTCCTGCTCTGTAACGCTAAATGTCGCGAATCGTTGGCGGCTTATTTTGATATTAGTAACTGGAAAATTCAAGTCGTCTCGCCCGAAGATAAAATTTCGCTCGGAAACCGGACTTTGAACTTTGTCAATACCCCAATGGTTCATTGGCCTGAATCCATGTTCACTTACATCCCCGAAGAACAATTACTCTTCTCAATGGACGCTTTCGGTCAACATCTGGCAACTTCTGTACGTTTTGACGATCTTTACGATCTCGAAACAATTTTAGCAGAAGCCAAAAGTTATTACGCTAATATTGTTACACCTTATAGCAAACAAGTTTTGCGAACTCTTGAAACCGCCGCTAAAACACCAATCAAAATGATTGCACCGTCGCACGGTCTGATTTGGCGAACCAATGTTTCAAAAATTGTCGAAGCCTATCAATCGTGGGCTGGCGGAAAATATGTTCCCAAAGTGTTGATTCTTTTCGATTCCATGTGGGACAGCACCACGCAAATGGCGGAAGCAATTCTCAATGGAGCCGCCAAAACATCGGATAAAATTGATGTTCAATTATTGCACGTCCGGCGAACAAATTTAACACGAATTGCTACAGAAATGCTTGACGCCGCTGCTGTTGCTCTCGGAAGTGCCACGCTCAATTTACAAATGATGCCCCAAATGGCTTCGGTCATAACTTATTTACGCGGATTAAAATTTACGAGTAAATCCGCATTGGCTTTTGGTTCTTATGGTTGGGCGCATGCCGGTTCAGATCAACTTGACCGCTGGATTGAAGAAACCGGTTGGACGCGATTGACCAAACCAATTGACGCTAAATTTCGTCCGACACCGGAAATTCTTGAACATTGCCGAAACGCCGGTCAACTTCTCGCCAATACCGCTTTGGAAATAGGAAAATAAATAAAGGGAACTTTTAAAAAACACAAATATATTTTTATTAACCACAGAGCACACAGAGAACACAAAGGAAATTTTTAATTGGAATCAAAACGTTAATTTAATTTTATAATGATTTTTGATCTAAAATAATTTTTTTAAATTTCTTCTCTGTGTTCTCTGTGGTTAAATAATCTGTGTTATACTCATTACACTTTAAAATTCGATTTTGTTAGAAAATATCACCTGGAACATTCTATTTGCCAATCCTGTTAATTCTGTTAATCTCGTTGAAATTTGTTGATTTTGTCCAAAAACGAAACCCGAATTGTCAGATGTGAGAAGTATATTTGGAGTTGTAGTACGTTGTATAGTCATTGTTTCGATAATGGTTTTATTCTTTTGGCGGAACCGATGAATTGGATGGAATCGGTTTCGTATTCGATATTGGTTCCTTATGGACCTGTTCTTGATCCGCCGGAACTTGCGGGATTGGCGAGTTTAAACTGTGAAATGATGTTACGCGGAGCCGGAGAACGTGATAGCCGGCAGTTTCTTCAATCTCTGGAAAATCTTGGTTGTGAAACAACAGAAATGGTTGCTCATCTTCATACGGGTTTTGGGGCATCTTTGTTGGCGGAACATTTGTTGCCGTCGTTGGAATTGTTAGCCGATCAAATTCGCCGCCCGCATTTTCCCGAAGATCAACTCGAAATAGCGAAACAAGTTGTGAAGCAGGACATTTTTTCATTGGAAGACGATCCGCCTCGTCGTGTCATGATAGAACTTCAACAACATTTTTTACCGGATCCGTGGGGACGTTCAAATCTTGGAACGTTGGAATCGATTGATCGTATTGAAATTGATGATATTCGGCGGCGGCATATTCGGTATTTTCAGCCGAATGGAACTATTTTGAGTATTGCCGGCAAACTTGATTGGGAAACAGTTTGCGATAAAGTTAGCGAACTATTTGCCGACTGGAACCCGCAACCGTTGGTATTACCGGACGAAAAGACCATTGGTTCTGAGTTGGTTCATCTTCCTTGTGATTCGTTACAAACGCATATTGGAGTTGCTTTTCCGTGTGTTCCGCTTCGGTCGCCGGATTACATGTTGGCGTGGAGTGGGGTTGGAATTTTGAGTGGCGGCATGAGTTGTCGGCTATTCAATGAAATTCGGGAAAAACGCGGACTTTGTTACAATATTTATGCTTCGTATTCCACGCTCAAAGATCATGCCGGTATTTATTGTTACTGTGGAACCGGAACAGAACGTGCTCAGGAAACTCTTGAAGTTTTGATTGCGGAATTAAATCGGTTACGATTTGGAATTGACGACGGAGAATTAAATCGTTTCAAAATTCGTGCCAAAAGCACGCTGATTATGCAACAAGAATCAACCGGTTCCCGAAGCGGAATGATGACGCAAGACTGGTATCATTTAGGGCGAGTCCGAACATTGGACGAAATGGAATCGGCAATTAATTCTTTAACAAAATCGGCAATTAACAACTATTTTGCCGAACATCCGCCAGGTCCGTTTCATATTGTTACGCTGGGACCGGAACCGCTGCACCCGCCGCTCATTCCATAAATCCGTAACAACATAAAACAAAAATTGTCTGCAAATTAACGCAGAAATCTTTAAATACAAGATACGTCCGCAGATGAGCGCAGATTACTTTTAAATTCAAAATAGAAAATAAAAAATAGGTAATCATTCACGGGTTTGGATGGAATAGGTTTGAAGCGTAGAGACACAATACATTGCGTCTCTACGATTTAAACCTATTACCGTGAATGATTACGTTTCCCGCAATTTAAAATTATGATTAAAATTATGAATTTCTTGTTCTTTTTTGATAAGTTTTTGGTAGGTGTTTATTCCGTTTTCCTGCGTTTTATTTCAATTGGTAGCACATCTTAAATCCAATAAATTAAAAGAGATAGAGCAAATTTTTTTATTTTTTTGGAAGTTTGAAACGTCTTGGCAAGGTTGCAAAAGACATAATATTTTGCATGATTTCAAACCTTATTCTTTCACAATTCTTTTGCATACCTTGACGTATTTTTTATGTTGTGTATATTATAAAATCTGTTTTCAAATAAAGAGAGTAAATTCTTGGACAATAGATCGCACACCAAGATGCCGCATTTTTTATAATTTGTTATTACCGTTTTATTAAAATATTAAATACGCTAAGCCCTTAACAATCCGGATGTTAGGACTAAAATCAAATCATGAATCCCAGTGAAGTATTACGAATCGTCGATGCCATTCATCGCGACAAACGAATCGATAAAGAGATTGTGTTTGTTGGCGTCGAGGCTGCTATCGCAACAGCAGCACGGAAACAATACGGCGAAGACACTACCATAAAAATTCATGTTGATCGTGAAACCGGAGAAATTTCAGGAACGCGTAACGGCGAACCAATCTCGCCGGAAGAAATGAGCGAACGGATCGGTGCCCAAAGTGCAAAACAAGTCATGATCCAAAAAATTCGTGAAGCAGAACGAGACGCTATCTTTGAAGAAAATCGCGCTCAAATCGATCAAATGGTCGTTGGAATCGTTCAACGAATTGAAAGCGGAAAAGGAAAAAAAGATGATATGTTTCGGGAAGGCGGCTCAATCACAATTGCACTTCATGGAGTAGAAGCGGTGTTGCCGCGCGGAGAAAGAATCCCCGGCGAAGTTTTTCACCCCGGAGATCGGATTCGCGGAATTGTAATTGAAGTTAAAAAAACCGGCAATCGCGTCAAAGTTATTTTAAGCCGCATTCGTCCGATTTTTGTCCAAAAATTATTTGAACAGGAAATCCCCGAAATTCAGGAAGCGGTTATCGAAATTAAAGGTATTGCCCGCGAACCGGGTTATCGCACTAAAATAGCGGTTTATAGTAGTGATCAGCGGGTTGATTGTGTCGGAGCCTGCATTGGAATACGGGGAAGCCGAATCAAAAATATCACAGACGAACTCAACGATGAACGAATTGATGTCGTTCCTTGGAGTTCTGACATGCAGATTTTTATCCCAAACGCACTTCGTCCCGCTGAAATTGAAGAGGTTATACTTTGTTCTATGCTTGGCAGGGCGGTCGTGTTGGTACGGCAAGACCAAAGATCATTGGCAATCGGACGAAAAGGGCAAAATGTCCGGCTTGCCAGTAAACTTTGCGGTTGGGATGTTGAAATTATGACCCGTGAAGAGTTGGAAGCCGATATTGAAAAGGCTATCGAAGGTTACGCCCTAATCGAAGGTATTGATTCCGAACTCGCTGACCGGCTTGTCGGCGAGGGTTTTTTGACCTTCGACGACCTTTCAATCATCGAACCTAATGATTTGGCTCAAATGGGAAATATTTCGATGGAAGAAGCGGAAGCCATTATCGAACAAGCAGAACAGTTTGCTGAACAAGAAGAAAAAATTAAGGAAAATCAATCAACTCGTCCCAAAAACGATGAAATTGTTTCCGAAATAGAAACCGATGAATATTAAGAATGAATAATATTAACCGGATAATTTGTTCAGAATAGATGTTTGAGTTTTTTGAGGGTTTCCTCAATATTCACCCTTTGTAGTTAAAGGATGTTCCTTTATGTAATAAAAATACTAATCATAAGTAAGGATGCCGGAAATGAATCATCCGAATTGATTTTTTCGGCGACCTGATTCACTTGTTTTTGACCTTAGTAGGGTCTTTGGAGAGAGTCGAGATTTGTCCATTCGAATTTACGCACTGGCGCAGCAACTCAAGGTCGAAACCAAGAAACTCATCGATGTCCTAAAACAATTGGGAATCGAAGGGAAAGGTTCTTCTTTGGCTAGTCTGACTGAAGAAGAAGTTGAAAAAGTAAAGTCTGCTGTCCAAAAAACTCAGGTAAAATCTTCAAAATCAGGCAACGAATTTCCTGATACGGTATTCAAACGTCCTCCGGCAATACCGACAGAAAAGAAAATTCGTGTTCTTGAACCACACACAAAAAAGGAAAGTCCGCAACCACAGCAATCAACAACTCAAAATAAAATTGAGGAAAAAGAAATTCCTGTAGTTTCGGTTCCGCCTGTTGCTGTTTCACCTTCGCCGGAAAATAAAACCGGAAAAAAAGAGAAAGAACCCGAAAAAGTTCCGTCTCAGGAATCACCGGTAAAAAAGTTACCAACGAAAGAATTTCCGGTAAAAGAACAATCAACGAAAGGATTGTCCGCAAAAGGTTTGCCAGCGAAAGAATCTTCGACGAAAGAATCTTCGGCGAAGGAATCTTCCGCTAAAGGTTTGCCAGCGAAAGAATCATCGGCGAAGGAATCTTCCGCAAAAGGTTTGCCGACGAAAGAATCTTCGGCGAAGGAATCTTCCGCAAAAGGTTTGCCGACAAAAGAATCATCGGCGAAGGAATCTTCCGCAAAAGGTTTGCCGGCGAAAGAATCATCGGCGAAAGAATCTTCCGCAAAAGGTTTGCCGACGAAAGAATCTTCGGCGAAGGAATCTTCCGCAAAAGGTTTGCCGGCAAAAGAATCTTCGGCGAAGGAATCTTCCGCAAAAGGTTTGCCGACGAAAGAATCATCGGCGAAGGAATCTTCCGCAAAAGGTTTGCCGACGAAAGAATCATCGGCGAAGGAATCTTCCGCAAAAGGTTTGCCGGCGAAAGAA
>JAISNF010000264.1 GCA_031276415.1 Planctomycetaceae bacterium | reverse complement strand
TCAATCTTAACCCCGCCAGGGGTGTGATGTGCATAACCGTAGGTGTAGCGAAGCGGAACCTACGGATCGGCAACACCCAACACAATTTTTCAAAGCCCCGCACGGGGCGAGATTATCAGCCCGAACAACCATAATCTCGCTCCATGCGGGGCTTTGTTTGGTTTTATCCGGTTTATCCGTAGGTTGCGCTGCGCTCCACCTACGGTTATGCACATCACACCCCTGGCAGGGTTAAGATTGAAAAATCATTAACTGTACTAGAGATGCAATACATTGTGTCTTTACGATTTAAACCTATTACCGTGAATGATTACTATTGGGGTTTATAGAGACATTATATTGTCTCATGTTGACAAGATATTGGAAAAATGGAAAATATGAAAACAATTTGTGTTTAAATTGGAACATTTTACCATTTAGTTCACTATTTTATGAAAGGATTGACTCATGAATCGACGTCATTTTCTCAAGACATCGGTTGTTTTAACCGGAGCCGGTTTAACAGCGAGTTCTTTGTTTGCTCAATCGAAAGCCGCACCGAAGAAAGATTATTTTATCAGCAACGGCGGCGAAGATCCCCCACAACATTTAACAGGTTATCCTGACACGGCGGGCGGAAAACATCAGTTGTTTCAATTGTGGGTTCGTAATCAAAACAATACGGTTTTGACTTCCTATCGGGCACACAAAACATTGAAATATCCTTATTTTTATCCTGTAACCGGACCGTTGAGCGGTTTATCGCTGACGGCGGAAACAGGAATGCCTTGGCCTCATCACCGATCTGTATTTTTTGGTCTTGATCGTGTGAACGGCGGAAATTACTGGCAGGATTCGCTTAGTCGGGGACAAATTATTTCGCAAGGTCCGTCGTTTGTCAAAGATGAAAACGGAAAATACAAAATTGACAACACCAGTGTTGAAATTTCTGATCGTTGTCTTTGGGTTCCGCAGGGCAATTCCGAACCGTGGAACCAAAATGAACGCGCCCCAATTATCGAAGATCAACGCCATTTTGTTATCAAAATTCTTGACGAACGCCGTTATATTCTGGATGCGAATATTGTTATCAAGGCGTTAACGGATATTAAAGTGGAACAAACGAATCATGGTTTGTTTGGTGTTCGTAGTGCGCCTGATATTGCGCCGACTGGCGGCGGTATTTTGATCAATGCGGATGGTGTTCAGGGGCAGGCGAATACGCTTGGCAAACCGTCGCGTTGGATGGCGTTTTATGGTAAGCGTGCGGGATTGAAGGAAGAAGTGGTGGAAGGAATTGCGGTATTTTGTCCGTCCAAAGCGCCGCATCCGACTTTTGAAAATTGTCCGTGGTTTACGCGTGATTACGGTAACTGTTCGCCAACGCCGATGCTTTGGATTCCGAAAGATAAACCGTTTCTGCTTCCCCAAGGTGACGAGTTAAAACTTCGTTATCGGGTTGTTGCTTTTGGCGGAACTCCCAAAGAAGCCGATCTGGACGGACTCTGGAACCAATTCGATACCGCAACCACTTAAAAAAAACTCTTTACTAATAATTATTCGTAACTATTCAGTTGAACATTATGAATGAATTACCGTAATGTCAAAACTCAAAAGTTAGGCAACTTTTCGGCGAAAGGTTGTCTAACTTATGGTTGCAACGGTTGATGTTGTTTTCGATTTTCGTCCGTAAATAGGGTCGCTGTCGGCGAGTACGCCGCCCGACATTTGTGGCGAAAGGTCGCCTTAAAGAATAGTTATACAGAATACAAGATAAAAGAAACAAAAAAAATGACGCCGACACGAAGTCGACGTCGGGTCGGAGACGAAACCCCGACTGGAGTAAATGATTTTATTTAATATCATCGTCAATTCAAAAATAAATATTAAATTCTTTGTGTAATCTTATTCCAAAAAACGAATGCGTCAAGAGGGACAACAAACTAATTTTTCCAAAAAATACTATGGAACGAGTAATTGCGTATATTGATGGTTACAACCTTTACTACGGAATCAAAGAAGGATTTTCTGGGCGTTACAAATGGCTGGATTTAGTACGGTTATCAAATTTATTCCTGACTAAATCACAGCGTTTAGAAAAAGTCAAATATTTTACAGCGGATATTTCTTCCAACAATCCCAAAATGGCGAGGCAGAAAATTTTTCTCAATGCATTGGAATGTCATTGTGGAGATATGCTTGAAATCACCAAAGGGCATTATCTGAAAAAAGAGATTCATTGTACTACTTATCAGCATACACGCGAAAAGAAGAGAATTTTACCGCAATGTATTAATTATTACAATAAATGTTGTAATGGGATATTAAATATCCCTGAAGAAAAAAAGACTGATGTTAATATTGCAACATCAATATTGATGGATTGTTTTCAAAACCATTTTGATACTGTTTTCCTTATTTCTGCTGATTCTGATTTGGTTCCTCCGCTTCAAGCAATAAAACTTCTGACTCCGCAAAAAAAGATTGTTGTTCTTTTTCCACCAAGTAGAGGATCCAGCGAATTACGACAACTGATAGGTCATCAACAATGTCGATCAATCAAGGAAAAACACTTGAAACAATCACAGTTACCGGCAACCGTTTACACA
>JAISNF010000217.1 GCA_031276415.1 Planctomycetaceae bacterium | reverse complement strand
CTTTACGACAAAGTCCATGGACTTTACGACAAAGTCCATGGACTTTACGACAAAGTCCATGGACTTTACGGCAAAGTCCATGGACTTTACGACAAAGTCCATAGACTTTACGGCAAAGTCCGTGGACTTTACGGCAAAGTCCATGGACTTTACGACAAAGTTCATGGACTTTACAGCAAAATCTAAAGACAATTATTGTCTGAACTTTGATTTTTATGATTTATGTGATTGATTACAAAAAATCCCATAAATCACAGTCCAGAACGGTGTATTGTGTTAATCGACGAAAATTCCGGTGGCGTACCAGATATTGTCGGAACCGAGTACCATGTCATAACCATAGTAAGTGTGTTTTTTTCGTGCGGCTGACCAATGACCGGAAGAATTTCGCCACGCCCGCACACAACCTATCGCCGCTTCAAAAAGCCCCTCGTCCGTCCAACTTTGAGCACAAATTTCTGAAACAGAACCCTGCTCCAATTTTTCACTAATTCTACTACTTCGCGTTCCAAAATTCTGATGCCCCAAAACTCTAGTCTTTGCCTGATAAGTAGAATGGTCAGTCGCCTCTTTGGTAATAGACGGATGGAATATTCCCATTGTACTAAGCGGACGCTCAGGATGAGTCCGAAGCGCATAAATTAACGTCCGCTGCGTAAGTGTTCCGGGCGGAAGCGTTAAAAAAGTTTGAACCTGCTCCAATGTCGGCGGCTTCGCCCGCAAAAACGGAAGAATACCAACAATATTTTCATAATACAAAGCCTCTTTGTGTTCATAATCAATCATCGCAAGACCCGGAAGATGAGCCATCTCACGAAATTGCGGTAAATCAAGGATCGGCGTCTGACCCTCAACTCCAGATTCCTGAACCGCATCAATCGGCAATTTCAACAAAATATAATTGTTAAATAAATCAAAAACCTCAGATCGGCTAGAAGATTTGTTAAAAATACGATCCTCAAATTCCCGACACGCCGCCGTAATCGGAAGCGGTTTTTGTAATTGCGGCAACACATAAACAACTTGCCGAATCTCATCCTTGCCAACCTTAACAAACCGCTCCTCCGTAGAATTGGGAATCAATAACGAATCCTTCTCCGCATAAAAATAAATCAAAAGATTTTTCGATTGCTCTTTCGCCTTTTGCGATGCAACCGCAAAATCGGTTTCCCAAGAAAAATGATCCGCTTCATGCCATAACGGTTCTTCCGCCAAAAGCCGCGAAGAAAAACCGCAACATGTTAGTAGAAAGATCAATAATATAAAAAAGGTAAAAAGAATACCCGAAATAATTTTCCAACAATTCTTCCAAGAATCTTGACCGCGAAATTCTGAAAAAATTTTGTTTATCTTACTGAATTTGTAAAAATTTTTCAGGATGCCCGATTTACCTCCTTCATTTAACTTGTTATAATCAGCAAAGTTTATCTCATTTACTGTCACGATGTTCGTTCGGTTGATGAAATTTGTCATTGGAATTCTCCTTTGATGTTTTAAAATGGAACGATTTATTGGTTGGGCTATTCTGATTAAATAGATTATTCCGATTAAGTCGTTCGGTAAATTTAGACGGAATTATATCGGTAATGCACTTTGTTGCAACAAAACAAATCCCGCATACTGGTTTTTTTTTCAAAATTTAACACTAAAATGGAAAAAATTTGGAACCCATATTTTGTAAATCATCTAAATTAACATTTTTGTTTTACAGAATTGCCAAACTTTTAATATTCAGGAAATTTCTAACGTTTAGAAAATTTCTTTCGTAGTTCACTCAAACCCAAATTGTAGAATGAAAAAAACATTTTGTTTCCGGTTTTTGGCGGTGTTTTCTTTAATCGCCATTGTGATTGTTGTTTTTTATCCCAATATTTCTCAGGCAGCCCGATTTCATCGGATTCCGCGTTTGCGTGGAACAACTTCGGCTGAAACGGTGCAACGTGTCCCCAAAGAGCGTGTACCAAAAGAGAAAGAAAAAGAATTAACATTGTCTCCAGATGCGGCAAAAGAACAGTTGAAAACGCTCTGCGAACAAATTAAATCCGATTACAAAAAAATTACGCCGGATCATTTGGAACGGAGCAAACAATCGCTGCTGAAATCCGTTCAATCATTGATTCGGCTTTTGAACCGTGATCCTGATAAAGAAGCGGCGGCGGCATGGAAAGAAGAATTTCATCTCGCAGAACTTGCGGCAATGCTTCAAAAAACAGAAACTCCCGACAAAACGTTCCTCGACAATATTTGGAACGCTCTTCATTCCAATAAAAAAGGAGTTCGCCGGATTGTTTTCGATGATTTCCGTAGATCGCTTCGCCAATACCAATCATTGGAACGTCTTCTTTCAGATAACAGTTACGAATCCCAATTGGTCAATGTCTGTGATCATCTTCTCAGTCATATTGAGACTTATTCGGGAAATCGTGATCCGCTTCATGCAGTTGCGTTGAACGATGTGATGGTTTGGCTTGAAGATGTCAGTGCCGTTGAACCGCGGGTATCAAAAATGGCAAATTTGACACGTGTTGTATTTTCCGGTGTTAATGTTCAGGTTCAAGTTGGTATGGAGTTAGTTGGAGCGGGATTCCAAAATGAGATTAATGAAGACTTTGAAATTAACGAAAATATTTTGGGAACACATGTTGTTGGAACAGGAACATTGAGTGCAACCAGTTCTGCCGAATTGGTTCCCAATAAAAATAAAGCGGAAATCAACGTTCTTGTTCAAGCGACAATGGATTCGGCAACAACGGGATACCATTCGCCTGTTACGGTTAATACGGATACCAAAGGAACATTGTCAGCGGAAAAACGGATTCAAATTACACCTGAAGCGTTATTGACTGTTCCGGCGAAAACGCAAGCCAATCTCAAAGCGTCGCTTTCTAATATTCGTATCAACGGCGGACCTCTTGTTCAAATGATTGCCAAACAACAAATTCAGGAACAGCGGGCTTCTTCGCAATCAGTTGCGCGACAGCGGGCGGAAAAAAGAATGAGTAATCGTATTGATAAGCGGATTGATCCGAAAGTCGAAGAGTTGAACGAAAATTATCAGACTAAAATCCGTACACCGCTTGTTCAAAGCGGTCTTTTCCCGCGAATCTGGAATCTTTCCAGTACGGCGGACAAAATTGACTGGTCTATTTTGGTTGGCAATCGGACACAACCGTCGGCAATGAATCCGGCTCCGGTTTTGGACAAACCTTATGATTTAGTGGTTCAGGTTCATCAATCGGCGTTGAATAATGCGGCGGCTTTGGCGTTATCGGGGCGGTTTCTGGACGAGGACGAATTTGTAAAAGACTTGCGAAAACAATTCCCGAAGTTACCAAATTTTCTGGAACGAAAACAAGAAGAATCGCCGGCGCAAGTTTCTTTTGTTGCCAAAGCGCCTATTGATGTTTTGTTTGTTGACAACAAAATTAAGGTTGTTATTCGGCTTGACGATATTAAGGTTTTGAATAATTCCGATAAATCGTACACGATAACGATTCTTTACAATATTCGTGTTGAAAAGAAAAAGGATGAGAACGGTGTTGAGCGGGACGTTGTTATTTTGGAACAGGCGGAGACGCCGCAGGCTTTTCCGAGTAATTATCAACCGGAAAGCGGTACAAAACTTTCTGCGATTCAAACGATGATTCGTTCTTATCTTATACGTCGTCTTGAGTCATTACCGAAACGGGTTGAGACGAAGGCGTTGGAATTTGAGGGCGAATGGAAAGATTCCGGTGTTCTTGTTCCGATTTTTGCGGCATCCAATGACGGTTGGCTGACATTCGCTTGCGATTGGATTCCGGCAGAGAAAAAATAATTACAAAAATAGAACAAATCCGCAGATAAACTTGTCCGCAGATTTCGCAGATAATCGTAGATTATTTTTAAATTTAAAATAGAAAATAAAAAATAGTATGTTTTCGTATTTTCAAAAATTATCTATGTTTATTTGCGATAATCTGTGTTATCTGCGGACAAGTTTTTATGTTTGTGTTCCTCTGTATTAAAAATAAACGAGGCAATTACAACAGGAGTTTTGAGTAAGATGATTGATTTAGCGATTATTCCGGTTGCGGGGCGTGGGACGGAACTTTTGCCGTTGACGAAAAGTCAGCCGAAAGAGATGTTGCCGGTTGGTGGTAAACCGGTTGTTCAACATGTTGTTGAGGAATTGATTCAATGCCGATTGAGTCGTTTTCTTTTTATTACCGGACCTGGCAAAACTGCTATTGAAGATCATTTTGATATTAACAACGAGTTAATCCGTTATCTTAGGTTGAATGGCAAGGAAGATTTATTAACGGAGTTGGCATTTGAGCGGGAAGATGCGGAATATTTTTACACGCGGCAACGTCATCAAAGTGGTCTTGGACATGCGGTACTTTGTGCGGAGCCGTTTGTTCACGGTCATCGTTTTGTGGTTGCGTTGGGCGACACGATTCTTGGGCGTTATACATCTTCGGGGATTGTCAAACGAATGATTGATCTTTTTGAACGCAACAGTAGTGAGATTAAGGGAATAATTGCGTTTGACGATGTACCGCGTCAAGAGGTTATTCATTATGGTATTGCCAAACCGAAAGAATCGTCGTCTGATTTTTTTGAACTTGACGATATTGTGGAAAAACCGACAGCGGAGGAAACGCCCAGTACTTTAGCGGTTGCGGCGCGATATATTTTTACGCCGGACATTTTTGATTATCTTCGTCGTACTGAACCCGGCAACGATGGTAGTATTCAGTTGACGGATGCTGTTCGTTTGATGATTTGCGATCATAAAAAAATACTTGGAGTCCGGCTTCCGCCCGGAGAATACCGATACGATATTGGGAGTTTCGAGTCATATTACAAAGCGTTTCTTGATTTTGCGATTCATGACCCGATTCGCGGTAACACAATGAAAAATTTTTTGAATCAAAAAAAATAAATGATTAGATTCTCAAATTGTTAAAATACTACAATAGAGAACTTTTAAACAACGTGTCTGTCTATTTTGTAATTGTTCAAGTAACGTAAAATGATGTGTTTCTTACGCCCTGAAAGGGCAACACAAGCCAGCCCGCCGCAACGCGGCGGGTTCAGCGTTCCCCAATCAACGCCCTGAAAGGGCAGTATATGATAGTTAATAGTTAGTAGTGAATAGTGAATAGTTGCGCAAGCGGAATTATTTACCAAAACATTTTTAATCCACAACTATTCACTATTCACTACTAACTATTAACTATCCGTATGTTGCCCTTTCAGGGCGAAATTGTTGTTGGTAATTCCAACCCTACCCGTTGGATAGGGCTGGCTTATGTTGCCCCTTCGGGGCGTAGGAAAATATCAATCAATCTTCTGGAATAGATTATTAAAATAGACTGTTACTAAACAACGACAAATTTTATTGTATATTTTATTGTTTTGTGTTCTCAAAAAATTATCTGCGGATTATCTGCGAAATCTGCGGACGGTTTTTTCTGTGAACTCTGTGGTTAGATAAAAAGCCGGTTATTAGAAGTTACCTTAATGCGGTTGAAAATCGATGCCATAACGTTCATGAATAACATTTTGGATCGCCATTTCCACTTCGTTTGGCGGGGGGACGGCATTTATTACCACGTAATGATTCGGATGCATTGCCGCATATTGTAAAAATCCGTTTCGCAC
>JAISNF010000184.1 GCA_031276415.1 Planctomycetaceae bacterium | reverse complement strand
ACCCGCCCGCAATTTTCCGGCGAAGTAAAAAATATTGCGGATTATGACGTGATTTTTGTCGGCTATCCGAATTGGTGGGGATCAATGCCGATGGTGTTGTTTACTTTTTTGGAAAAGTACGATTTGAAAGATAAAACGGTTGTTCCGTTTTGTACTCACGGCGGCGGACGTTGGGGACGCAGCTTAGACGACTTGAAAAAATTATGCCCAAAAGCAAAATTCAAAGAAGGACTCGCAATCAGCGGAGATTGGGCAAACCGATCAAAAAACGATATTACAAAATGGATACAAAAAACAGGTTACTCAAAACCAAAATAATTAAACCACAAATTTATTTTATTAACCACAGAGAACACAGAGACCGCAGAGTGAATTTTTTTAATTGGAATCGAAACGTTATTTAAGATTAAAATAGACTTTTGATTTAAAATAATTTTTTTAAAAATATTCCTCCCTGTGTTCTCTGTGAACTCTGTGGTTAATAAAAAACGGTGGTTAAATAAAAAAACGGGAACGTAATTAACGTTCCCGCAAGTATTTATAATATTTTTAACGAAGAGTTATTCATCTTTTTTATCATCTTCAATGGGTTTTGATTCTTCGGTGTTCTTTTTTGTTTCTTCATCTTGTTTTGCCTGCAATGTTTTGATTTGTTCAATTGTTCGTTTTTCTTGTTCTTCTTGTTCTTTTTTTGCTTTTTCTGCGTCGGCTTTTGCTTTATCGGCTTCGGTTTTCGCTTTATTGGCATCGGCTTTTGCTTTATCGGCAGCCGCTTTCATATTTTTTGCTTCCTGAATTTGTTTTGCGGCTTCGGACTGAGCGGCGTGGGCTTCTTTCTTGGCATTTTCTGCTTCAGTTTTTATTTTTTCGATTTCGGCTTTTGTTTTTGCCAATTCTTTTTTCAGTGCTTCAAGTTTTTCTTTTTCTTTTGCTAACAGTTCCTGATTGGCTTTTACTTCAGCCTCTTTTTGTGAAACGGCGTCAAATTGAGCATCTGCTTCATTTTTTTGTTCTGCCGCTTCTTTTTTAGCCTGAATTGCAAGGTACATCTGATACCGTGCCGATTTCATCGCTTTGGTCTCAATACCAAACAGCCCAAGCAAACCGCGTTGCTTAACATATTGAGCCTTCGCTATATCGACAGTAGAAAACGAAATCACAATCGCCACAAACAAAACAATCAATTTTTGCATAACAATTCTCCCAAATTTTTTTGTTGGAACCAAATTTAAGAATGATTTCTAAAAAAATCAAACCTTTTTACTGTTAATTACGTATTTTGCCAAAACTCCGTTAAAATCAAAAACATCGTTTTTGACATTATTAACGTATATTTTCGCCTAAAACAGGTCAAAATCCTATTTTATTATCGACAATATAGCAAAAATATACAATAAAGACAAGACAGTAGGAATAAAAAAAGTTAAAAGAATAAATAAAATAAGATGAATTTATCGATTGTTCACAAGGTAACTTCTAATAAGCAGTTTTTTATTTAACCACAGAAAACACAGAGTTTACAGGGAATAAAAATTTAATTTTATAAAGTTACCTTAGATCAAAAGTCAATTATAATATTAGGGAATAAAAACATTGTTTTTAAAAATTCGCATCCTTAAAAATAAGGACTGATAAATATTTTTTTTGTCTAAAAAGTAGGTTTTTAGAAGTTGCCTTAAATAAACGTTTTGATTCCTAATTAAAAATTTCCTCTGTGTTTTCTGTATATTCTGTGATTAATAAAAATAAATTTGTGGTTTTTAGAAGTTCCCATATATGAAAATAAATTTTTGTTTATTATTTTTGTTCGTATTTGTATTGACGGTTGAATTATTAGCGGTTGAAACGGAACAAAAAGTTGTCGAGATGACTTTCGAAACGGATGTTCACGGTTGGCAGGCGGAACGGTTTTGTCGCGCAAGTCTTCGGAATAACGCATTTTTTATTCAGGCAATTGACGGTTTACCGTCTCTTTCACGAAAAATGGATGTTATTGGCGGTCAAATACGGGTTGTTGTGGAAATGCGAACTTCAACTGTCTCCACCGTAACCGCCTCATGGACAACACAAGGTTCGCCCCGCCGCAGTAACGATAAAACCAAAACTCTGCCCCTCAATTCCGATGGAGTTTGGTATTCCTACGAATTTAATTTTCCTATCTCTGACCGTTTGACCAGTTTTACCTTACAATTTGATACTCCAGACGGAACATGGGAAATTAAATCTTTCACAATTTATCGGCGAAGTTCCCATCCGCTCAAAGTTTTACGGGTTGTTCCGTACCAACACACGGACGAAAACGGCAACAAACGTAATATGCTTCGTTACACTATTCAAAATAACGCTTTGGTGCCTTTGACTTTTTATGTGGAACAACAACCGGAAGAAATTAAACTTCAGGAATTGAAATCCATTGATTTAGGTGTTCCCATTAAAACAGAAGGCAATCTCGCTGTTGCCAACCTGAGACTCCATTCAAAAGATTTTTCGGAGATTGATTATTCCGTTTTTTTGTACACGCCCGAAGGTAAAACCGACTGGATTGTCAAAACATTTGACCGGACAAAAACGATAGAAATTGCTCCAAACGCTCGAATGGCACGGATTCGGTTTGGCGAACAGGTTATTGCGGTTATTGCGCCGATTGTTCACCGTTTCGGGATTATTCCCGTATTTAATCAGGTTGCCGATTCAACCGAAAATTCGTTACATTTTGAGTCTTCCGATGCGGATTTAAAAATTCAGATTGAAAATGAATCGCTTCGTTTTCTGATTAAAGATAAAACATTATCCGAAAATTCTGACAATTCTGAAAAATCAGACAATTCAGAAAAATCCGAAAACCAAACATTGCAAAATTTTAAGCCGCTTGAAGGTCCTGTGGTACGGATTTTTGGGACATTGCAAAGCGGTTTGTTACCTGGCGTTGAATTTTTGGGGCGGGGCGATGTTAGTTCTTCGGCTATTGACATTGCGGAACCTTACAATGATCGTTCCGAACCCAAACCGATTTGGATTACAATGCCGATGGCACTTTTAGGAACGGATCAAGGTTCTGTTCTGTTACGTTGGGACGATATGAAACTGCGACCGCGGTTGGCATCACCGAATTATTTTGATCAAACCGAAGATCATCGAATTGCGTTGATTGGTTCGGCGATTGATGTAAGGCTTCATTTTTGGGAGCCGGTTCATTCTGATGATTCGGCGGCGATACGGGCGTTACGGTATTATATTAACGAGCGGGGATTTCCTGAGCCGCCGGATGCTCCTCGAACTTCCGAAGAGCAACGATTACTCCATCTTCAGGCTCTTCGCGGACCGCTTCAAATGGAAGACGGTTTACAATGGGGTTACGCAATGGAAACGGAATGGAAACGGAAACCATTTGCGGACATGTTTTCGACGCTTGTTCGCTTGGACGAAGCGGGACAAGATACGCGGTTGATTAAGCCGATAGAAATTGTTCCCGGCGGTGCGGATATTGCCAATGATGCTATTTATTTTCTGACTGAACGCGTGGAAGAATGGAAAACCATTCGCGAAAAAGCGGTTCAATCTATTCTTACGTTACGTAATCCTGATGGTTCTTTTCTCCAGCAAACGCGGTATCCAGAGATTGAATCGTCGCGGACTTCATTTGGATATTCTGCAATCCGAACACTGGAAATCATGGAATTTGTACGATTAACCGGTAATCGGGAACTTTTTGAAAAAATTCGTCCATCGTTGGATTATTTGAAACATTGTGATGTACCGCGTGGCGGACATTATCGGGATACTCCGTTACACACGCCAGACCTTTTAACTGCTGCCACACTTGTCTGGCTTTACACTTGGGCGTTTGAATTTTCCGGCGAAACGGAATATCTGAAATGTGCCAATCGTTTTGCGTTGACGGGTTTACCGTTTGTTTATCAATGGAGTGACCGTGAAAATATGCTTTACATGACGGTTTCAAAATTAGGCGGAACGGAGCGGGGATTACCGCTTTGGTTTGGAGTAACGCAAACGCGTGATGGTATTGTGTTTGCGTATGCGTTGAACCTTCTTGCTCGCTACGATTCAACTATTGATTGGAAACGTCCGGCGAAAGGAATTCTCCATGCGATGGAAAAAATCCAGTATGCGGATGGTCATGAAACCGGTTGTGTTCCAGATATTTTCGATGTAACAACACAGGAACGCCGTTCGTGGAAAATCAACCCATGTGCTTTGGTTTCTTTGCGATGGGCGATTGAGAACAAAACGGATTCGCTTTTTGTGTTGACGAATAAGGAGAAAACGGAACGATATGTTTCACCTTATCCGTTACGTTTGACGAATCAGGGAATTGAGGCATACGATGTTCCGGCTGATCGAAAATTCCAAATTCTCCGTAACGGACAACACATCAATAAAGCCAAAGGAAGTCTTATTATTCAAGATTAACCCAAAACAAATTTTTTGACAAAATAATTGACACCTTTAATGTAAGCACTCGTAAGAAATTTGTTTCCTTTTATCCGTCTTTATTAAAAATAAATCAAATATTTTCATGGAATGTCTCCAAATTCAATTTGTTTCGATAATTCAAAAAAACGGATAATAAATGTAATAAAAAAAATCACCTTAATGCGGTAGCGAATTCCTCTAAGGAAACACAAGTTAGTGCAAAATCCGCTAACTCATCTAGTTTGGCAATACTATGAATTGCTTCGATTTTCTTCTGAAGTGGCTTCGAAGGCGGCTGCAAACGACGTGATAAAATACGAATTATCAACTCGGCTTTCCCTTCAACTTTGCCTCTTGCTTC
>JAISNF010000166.1 GCA_031276415.1 Planctomycetaceae bacterium | reverse complement strand
ATTTACGAGAACAAAAAATATCCGATAGAACTCAAGATTCGTTACAATGAAAAATATGTAACAAACGGTCTTGATCAAACAGCCCGTTACCTGGATCAATTGGGTTGTGAAGAGGGTTGGCTTGTGATTTTTGATCGCCGCCCCGAAATGAAATGGGACGATAAAATCTATAAAAAAACAGAATCGGTAAACGGAAAAATAATTACAATAATCGGCATCTAGTCTTAGAAAAATGGGAACCTCTTTATCAAATAATTATCATTTTTGGGATTATGAAATTTTGAAATAGACAATTAAATAACGATATTTGTGATATTTTGTGGTATTACTTGTAATATTATCAAACTGTGATACAATTAACATTGTTAATTTGAGTTCTATTGTTTGTGAGTATGTTGACATAATTTTGTGTAAATTTGTAGAAATGATTACGCAAATTGTTTGCTATTCACTATTAACTACTTTTACTTTTTTTGGAGAAATTTCTATGAAGAAAAAAATTACGTTAATTGTTTTGTTGGTTGTTTGTGCGGCGGTAACGGTTGTTAGTGCCGGAGTGGATTGGAAGAGCGGAATTGCGTGGACGAAACCGCCGATTGTTACGCCGGGCGACAAAGCGGGTGATCCGCCGTCTGATGCGATTATTTTGTTCGACGGCAAGGATTTGTCGGCGTGGAACAAAAATTCGTGGGTTGTTGAAAACGGGGAGTTGACGGTCAAACCCGGTGCGGGTGAGATTCAGACGAAACAAAAATTCGGCAGTGTTCAACTTCATATTGAATTTGCAACACCGTCGGAAGTTTCCGGCAAGAGTCAGGGACGCGGTAACAGCGGAGTGTTTTTCGGTAACTACGAAGTACAAATTCTTGATTCTTACGAAAACGAAACGTATTTTGATGGTCAATGCGGTTCGATTTACAAGCAACGTCCTCCGTTGGTCAATGTTTGTCGCAAACCGGGCGAATGGCAATATTATGATATTGTGTTCAACCGTCCCGAATTAAAAATTGAAGACAATAAAGTTGTCGAGGTTATCCGCCCCGGTTATGTTACGGTATTTCAGAATGGTGTTTTGATTATCAACCATCATGAGATTGAGGGAACAACATTTTTCCATTTACCGCCGGCTTATGAGGCGCACGAACCGACAAGACCGATTCGGCTTCAGGATCACGGCAACAAAACGAAATTCCGTAATATTTGGGTTCGCGAGATTCCCGATACGAACCAAAAACCGGAACGAACCCGCGAACCATATTATGAATAATTGATCTGAATAATTGATCGTGGAGAATAAAAAGTGGAGAGTATCGCAAGCGGAATTATTTTCGTTTCGATTTTAGTTTGTATGCGATACTATCCGCTATTTTTTTTGTTTCGTTTTTCTTGCTGTCATTAATCTTGTTGTTACTAAAACTCGCGATTATTATCACGATTTATTATGATAAAAAAAATTGTTGTAATATTATGTCTTCTGTTGATTCTGTTTGGCGGCGGATATTTTGTTCGTCAATATTGGGAGTCAACCGGACAAAATATTAGCAACGATTATTTGATATTGTACGGAAATGTTGAAATCAGGCGGGTTAATTTGGGATTTCGGGTATTTGGGCGAATTTCCGAAATTCTTTTTGAAGAGGGTGATGTTGTTAAAAAAGGAGAAATTATTGCTCGTCTTGATCGTGAACCTTACGAAGATACATTTGCTGTTGCGCTTGCTCAAGTTGAAATGGCGCGTGAAAATTATGCTAAACTCGAAGCCGGTTTTCGACCGCAGGAAATTAAACAGGCACGCGCAACTCTTAATGGACGAATCGCAAACTTAAATGTACTGGAATCAGATTTCAAACGTGCGCAACAATTAGTAGAGGACAATGTTGTTACGATTCAGGAATTTGAGAATACAGAAGCAAAGCGTGATGAGGCGATTGCGCAGAAAAAAATTGCTGAGGAAAATCTTAATCTTTTGCTTGAAGGTTACAGAAAAGAAGACATTGCTGCTGCAAAATCTCAACTTGCCGAAGCGAAAGCGAATCTGAAAAAGGCGGAAACTGCTCTTAAAGATACGATGTTGCTTTGTCCGAATGATGGTATTTTGCTGACTCGTGTTGAGGAAGTGGGTTCTGTGGTCAATGCCGGTCAAATTATTGCAACGATTTCACTTAAAGATATTGTTTGGGTTTATGTTTATGTTTCGGAATTACAACTTGGTAAACTTGCTCCCGGATTAAAGGCGGAAATTTACACGGACACACAACCGGATAAACCTTACACCGGACAAATCGGTTACATTTCGCCGGAAGCGGAATTTACGCCCAAAAATGTCGAAACAACCGAACTCCGAACCGCTCTCGTTTATCGTGTCCGAATTATTGCCGATAATCCCGACAATGGTCTCCGACAGGGAATGCCCGTAACGGTACGATTATTATTGAATCAATAAGTCGATGATTTCAATTGAACACGTCAAAAAAAATTTTGGAAACACAGTTGAAAACTCAGTTGGAAACTTTTTTTGTAACACTGTTGGTAGCACTGTTAGAAATACTGTTATTCCGGCGATTAACGATATTTCTGCACAGATTTTGCCCGGTCGGATTACTGGAATTGTCGGACCCGACGGAGCCGGAAAAACAACTTTGGTACGTTTAATTGCCGGACTTCTTGAACCGAGCGAAGGACGCATCAATATTTTTGGTTACGATTCTGTTAAAGAAACTCCGGCGATACGTGAAATCATGGGTTATATGCCGCAACGTTTTGGTCTTTACGAAGATTTAACCGTGATTGAAAATCTCGAATTGTACGCCGAAATGCGCGGGCTTGATAAATCGCAACAAAAAAAACGTTTTGACGAACTGCTACATTTTACGGGCTTGGAATCTTTTACCAAACGAATATCCGGTCGTCTTTCCGGCGGTATGAAACAAAAACTTGGTCTTGCCTGTTCGCTTATTAAGATGCCGAAATTATTGTTACTTGATGAACCCGGAGTGGGAGTTGATCCGATTAGTCGGCGTGAACTTTGGCGTATGATTCGTGAACTTCTTACTCATGATGTTGTTGTCGTTTGGAACACTGCCTATCTTGACGAAGCGGAAGCCTGTGATGACGTGTTGCTTCTGAACAAGGGAACACAACTCTTTCACGATCATCCGAATAAATTGATACAAAAAATGCAAGGGAGAGTCATACACATACGCGGTCTCGCAACAAATAAACAAAGAAAAACTCTTGCTCAATTAATGCAACAGCCGGAAATTCTTGACGGAACAATTCAAGGAAGCGCAATTCGTATCGTTTTGAAATCCGGTGTTTCACCGCAACAATTAAACGTGCAAAAATTTATTGACGATTCGGCAACGATTGAAATTGTTTCTGTAACGCCGTGTTTTGAGGACGGTTTTATTGATATTCTTGGCGGAACGGTCAAAGGCGAATCGGTACTTGCGCAACGAAAATCCAAACCGGCGGGAGACGGAAGTCCGGTTGTTGTTGCGCATAATCTGACGAAGCGGTTTGGTTCGTTCACTGCGGTGTGCAACAATAATTTTGAGATTAAACGCGGTGAAATTTTTGGTTTACTGGGACCCAATGGAGCAGGCAAAAGTACGACATTCAGAATGCTTTGCGGTTTGCTCAAACCGACGGAAGGCGAAGGATTTATTGCCGGGCACAATCTCCGAAAATCTCCTTCGCAGGCGCGTTCGCGGCTTGGTTATATGGCACAAAAATTTTCAATGTACGGCGAATTAACTGTTCGGCAAAATTTGAATTTCTTTGCCGGAACTTACGGACTTTGGGGATTAGCGAAACGAAAAGCGGTTGGGGAGATGCTTGAGATATTTGATCTTGGTCAATATTCATCGGTTAATGCTTCGGTATTACCGCTTGGATTTAAGCAACGTTTATCATTGGCGGCGGCGTTGATGCATGAGCCGGATGTTTTGTTTCTTGACGAGCCGACATCCGGTGTTGATCCGTTGACTCGCCGTGAATTTTGGTCACACATTAATGCTTTGGTTGAAAACGGTGTAACAGTTCTTGTTACAACACATTTTATGGACGAAGCGGAATATTGCGACAGAATCGCATTGATTTATCGCGGAGAAATAATTGCAACAGGAACTCCCGACGACTTAAAACAGTCCGTAAAAAACAACACCACACTCCCAGACCCAACATTGGAAGACGCATTCATTACCCTCATCGAAAAAACAGAACAAAAAAAAGAATATTTTTAACAAACCGTTTTAATAAATCGTTTTCAAAATAATCGGCGGAACGTTTTTCGCCTTTGCGGACGATTTTCGTATTCTCAAAAAAAATAAAACAAAAAATAAGAAACGATAACAGCAATGAAACGTAATAAACGCGATATAATAATTGTACTTATTCTTTTAAGTGTTATTATTTTGTTTGGTGTGGCGGTCATTATTGTTCAGTTAAGTCTGAACGCTTACCATTATTCCCAAGCGAAATCAGCATTTGAAGATTGTAATTATGATACGGCAATTACTGAATTTAGAAAAGCCGGAGCCTATAAAAACGCAGCGGAAATGATTTCAAAATCACGTCCGTTGTTGTATGCTCAAACGGTTTCCGATTTTAAGAACGGCGATTATCTTGCGGTGCAGAAGAAATTTTCCAATACCGCCCGTTATTTTGATTTGATGTATTTGATACAAAATTCGACGCAACAAGAATTGTATGAAATTACATCGGAATGCAACAAATATTTTTCGGTGGGTTCTGATTTTATTGTTGGTTTGAAACAGGACGGTACGGTGGTTATTGCGGGCGATAATCGTAATGCTCAATGTGATGTTTCGGATTGGCGTAATATTGTTGCAATTTCGGCGGGATTATATCATACTGTTGGTTTGAAATCGGACGGGACAGTGATTATTGTTGGCAATAATTGTAAAGGTCATTGTGATGTTTCGGATTGGAATAATATTGTTGCGGTTTCAGCAGGGGGAGGTCATATTGTTAGTTTGAAATCAGATGGAACGGTAATTGCAACCGGAGACAACAGATTTGAACAATGTGAAGTTTCCGGTTGGAATAATATTGTTTCGATTTCAGCGGGAGGCGGTCATACTGTTGGTTTGAAGTCTGATAATACAGTCGTTGCCACAGGAGATAATCGTGATGGACAATGCAATGTCTCCGGTTGGAATGATATTGTTGCAATTTCGGCGGGATCATATCATACGGTTGGTTTGAAACGGAATGGGACAGTAATTGTAACCGGAGGAAACTGGTTTGGACAATGTAATGTTTCCGGTTGGAGTAATATTGTTGCAATTTCGGCAGGATCAACTCACACGGTTGCTTTAAAATCTAATGGCATGGTGCTTGCAGTCGGACGTAATTGTGATCAATCTTCTATTTCCAATTGGCATGATATTGTTGCAATTTCATCGGGATATCATCATACCGCCGGATTGAAATCAGACGGAACTATTGTTGTTGCAAAATTAAATCAACAAGTTCGCGATTGGCATGATATTGTTGTAACTTTGATAAAAGATAAACACACGACAAACAATACGGCAAATGTTTCCGATTGGCAAATCGATTGGCTGCCAATGCTGTTGCGAAAATATGAACCAAAACCTTAACAATTCGCCTTAACAATTCGTGTAATGTATATTTTGTCCGCAAATGATGTAAATTTTTGTAGATTTTTGTAAATTTATGTAGATTTTTTAAATTTTTGTAAATTTTTATAGATTTTTGTAAATTTTTCTGTATAATGTTGCAGATTCACTTTGTGTAATCTACGGAGATTCATTCCTCAACCAAAATAAAGGAACAAAATCATGCAAACGTGCCGCCGTCAGTTTTTGAAAGAAACCGGTTTGAAATTATTTGGATTACCGGTAATCGGAAGTTCTTTTTATTCCAGTGCTTTCGGTAAAGAAAATAAGTTGAAAACGGCAAAGAAAGCCGCCTCATCTCAATTGGGCAAAGCCCGATCTGTTATTCAAATTTGGATGTGGGGCGGACCGTCTCATCTTGAGACTTTTGATCCCAAACCGGCTGCCGGTAAAGATTATTGTGGTTCTTGGGATAAACCTTTGACGACCAATGTACCGGGTATTGAAATTAGTCAATCGCTTCCGATGCTTGCTCAATGTGCTGATTTGTATTCGATTATCCGAACCATGACGCATGGTACAAACCATCATGAAGTTGCTGCTTACGTAATGCAGACGGGGCGAATGCCGGGCGGGAATCTTGTTTATCCTAGTGTTGGCGCGGTTATTTCCAAGATTAAGGGTTATGATGCCGGTTACAAATCGCCGATTCCGCCGTATGTTGTTTTGACGACTTCACAAGGACGGTTTTCGGAATGTGGTTTTCTTGGTACAAAATATAAACCTTTTGTAACAGGCGGCGATCCAAGTAAATCACCGTTTCTGGTTTCCGGTTATGTAGTTGAAGGCATTACGGAAAAACGGCAACATGAACGTCAAAAACTTTTGGAATCATTGGACACGTTTGGTCATGCCGCTTCTGAAGATTCTTTGATTCGTGAAATTGATACTGCACGGAAAAACGCTTTTAATTTGATGCTTGGTGATGCTGTTAAAATTTTTGATCTTGGTTTGGAGCCGGACAAAATCCGCGAAGAGTATGGTAAAAACTGGTTTGGTCAGGCATGTCTTATGGCGCGGCGGCTTGTTCAGGAAGGGGTTCCATATATTACGATCAATTACCGTGGTTGGGACACACACAAACGCCATTTTGAAACATTAACTCGACGTCAGCCGGAATGGGATCGTGGTTTATCTATGTTGCTTAGGGAACTTGCTGATCTTGGTTTGCTTGACACGACGATTGTTTGGTGGGGGGGGGAGTTTGGTCGGAATCCGAAGATTGGTTGGGATTCACCTTGGTTTGGTGGTCGCGGGCATTTTGGACATTGTTTTAATGTGATGCTTGCTGGCGGTGGTTTTCGTGGTGGTCAAGTGGTTGGAACGTCTGATGTAACTGGTGAAAAGGTGATTTCGCGACCTGTTGCTCCGCAAGACTTACTTGGCAGTATTTATCAAATGCTTGGTATTGATCCTGATGCTCAGATGCCCAATGAAAAAGGAATTACCGTTCCCAATATGCCCCCCGCTTCACCCGAAGGAAGACTCAATGAGTTAATTGGATGAGTTAAGAATATAAGTTAAAATAAACACCTCCAAAAATTCCTATTTTTTAAACCATAAAACGAAAACAAAATAAGTCCGCAGATAACGCTGATTATTTTTGAGAATACGAAGTAGCAAAACATACAAAAAAATTTTTGTGTTGGTGTTGACAGGTTCAACGGGTCATGTATAATCACAAACAATTAATTTTTGAATTTTTATTTTAAATTTTGGAGACCAAATTACAATTTAAAAAATAAATCGCCCGAATTTTTGTTCGGGTATTAAAAAAATCGAGTACGTCAACAATATTGAGATCGCTTAGGCGAATTGTAATTTCCTACACAACGACCGGATTTTCCGAGTAGAAAATTACTGTGGAGATATAAAGTTACGTTGCTCCCGTTAAGGGAGCGTCGCGTATATCTTCATGGGTAAATTCGGTATTACGTTTTGAAACTTGTAATACACTGCTGTCGTTGGTAGGAATGAATGAACCTATTCTCAATAACGTGTCGCTCCTAATCTAGTAGCGATATTCTGTTGCCGTTTCTCGGCGTTGAGTTTTTTTTTCACTTTGTAACAAAAACAGATTATTTGTTATGTAATCTGTAAACATGTCCCTTTTTTTTCATAAGGAGAAATACTATGAAAAAGACACTCGGTTTTGATTTTACACTCGTTGAATTGTT
>JAISNF010000097.1 GCA_031276415.1 Planctomycetaceae bacterium | reverse complement strand
ACAGAATAAGGATCGTTTCCGGTTTTAGCAGTCCAGTAATACCAGTTACGAATTTCAAGATAAAATTTGTCACAAAGTTCTTGACGTTGAATTTCTTCGTTGTAAATTTGTTGTTTAACGATTTCAAAAACCTTTTTGAGATCATCAACTGTACATTTAACGAGTTCGGTGAATTCTCCGGTGTCGGGATATTTTGGGTTATGAAATCCTTTTTCGCGCAAATACTGATGAATTCGTTTATCGATATGCGAGCGTTCAGTAATTACGGCGTCTTCCCAAACTTTAACAACCGGCGTATTCAACGTATGTCCTTGCTCTTTGATACGTTTTTCAACATCGCCATTAGTTTCACCAATTTTAAGATAACCGTCATTCTTAGGAATATCCGGCGTAATAAATGCATAAAGTTTCATTGGAATTGTTTCAATTTTTCAGATTAACGGAAATAGTTGAATTGTACGTTTATTATTCTTACTTCTTTTTTGTTAGGGTTCTATTGTCTGAAAGGTTTTATCCAATATTTATCAGACATATTTATCCTACACGATTTATCATACACAAAGTTCAATTTTTTGCAAGTAGTTTCCAATAGAATAAAAATTCCGTTTGCTCGAATAATTCGTAACATTTTATTCGTTTATTTTTACAACAGAGAACTTGGAAAAAACAACATGGAAAAAGTCCGCAGATTACGCAGATGATCGCAGATCATCGGTAATCATCGGCGTAATCAACGGACAAGTTTATTAGCGAAATCAGCGGACAATTTTTTGTTTCCGTATATTTTGTGGTTAAAAATAGAGACAGTTACATTGACATTACTCTGTTTTGACGTTAGATTTATAGAGGCATTGTTTGGTCAAAATCGTAAACCGTTTCGCTTAAACCGATACGGCGTCATACGTTTTAGAAATTTTAATATCAATTTTTAATATCAAATTTTATTATCAATAATTATAACGTTTTAACATTTTATCGGAGTTTAAAAATTGCAGATGAAAAATAATCGATACGATATTATTGTTATTGGAGCGGGTCACGCCGGAGTGGAAGCGTCATTGGCGGCGGCGCGCTTGGGAGCACGAACAGCATTGCTGACGAATAATCTGGATACTGTTGCGCAAATGAGTTGTAATCCGGCTATTGGAGGAATTGGCAAAGGACATTTTGTACGCGAAATTGACGCATTGGGTGGTGCTATGGCTCAGGCAATTGACGCAACAGGAATTCAGTTTCGTATGTTGAATCTGCGCAAAGGTCCCGCCATGCAAGGACCACGCGCTCAGGCGGACAAAAAAGCCTACCAAACGAAAATTAAACAAATTCTCGAAAATCAACCCAACCTCGAATTAAGACAAGAAAATGTTGTCGGTCTTGCCGCGACTCTTTTTAATTACGAAAAACAAAATAACGATAATTCAACAATAAAACGTTACAAAATATCTGGTGTTTTACTTGATGACGACAGTATTATCAATGCGGAAGCGGTGATATTATGTTGCGGGACATTTCTGAACGGTTTAATTCATTTTGGTGAGCGGCGGATTTCAGGCGGTCGTGCTTCGGAGGCGGCAGTGGTTGGTCTTAGTGATTCGTTACGGAATTTTGGTATTCGTGTTTGCCGTTTCAAAACCGGCACTCCGCCGCGAATCAATGCCCGAAGTCTTGATTATTTGAAACTGACAATTCAACCCGGTGATACGGAGCCGAAACCATTTTCGTTCTTAAATGATTCGATTTCGGAGACGCAGATTCCGTGTTGGATAACTTACACCAATCCGGCACTTCATCAATTTATCCGTGAACATCTTCAACTTGCTCCGACTTACAGCGGACAAATTCAATCACCAGGACCGCGTTATTGTCCGTCAATTGAAACGAAAATTGAACGGTTTGGCGAAAAAGAACGGCATCAGTTATTTTTGGAACCGGAAGGCAGAACGACGAATGAAATTTATATTAACGGTTTTTCAACGAGTTTTGGGCGTGAGATTCAGGAGCGGATGGTTCGCATGATTGACGGTTTGGAACATGCGGAAATTATGCGTTACGCTTATGCAATTGAGTACGATTATGTACCGCCGGATCAACTTTGGATGACGTTGGAAACCAAGATGGTTGAAGGGCTTTATCTTGCCGGTCAACTAAACGGTACAACCGGTTACGAAGAAGCGGCGGCACTTGGTTTGATGGCGGGAGCCAACGCCGCACTGAAAATTGCAGGACGCGAACCATTTTTGTTGCAGCGTGACGAAGCGTATATCGGAGTGATGATTGACGATTTAGTAACACGCGGAGTTGACGAGCCGTACCGAATGTTCACAAGCCGCGCCGAATACCGGCTTCTTTTACGTCACGATAACGCCGACCGCCGATTAACACCGATTGGCGAAAAAATCGGACTCGTTGATAAAAAGCGATTAAACCGGTTGCAACAAAAATTGAATGAAATTGCAACGATAAATCAGATTCTTTCGACAACATACGAGAGCAACGGTTCCATGTTGAAATTTTTAGCCCGTCCCGAAACAACTTGGGAAGAGATGTGTGAACGGCTTCCTCAACTTGCCGCATTTTCAAAACAAGCGGCGGAGCAAGTTTGTATTGATACAAAATATGAAGGTTACATTAAACGGCAAAAAACGGATATTGAACGAATCCAAAAATTGGCGAAACAACGTATCCCCGATAACATTAATTATTCAATAATGAAACATTTACGAAGTGAAGCGCGTGAAAAACTCGAAAAAATTCGTCCGCTTGATCTTGCACAAGCCAGTCGAATCAGCGGTATTACGCCGTCGGATATTGTTATTTTAACGGTTTATTTGAAATAATGAAACATTCGTAAATATTTACGATTCATAAATTGTCCAATAATTATATCCAAAAGTTAATGAAAATTAGTTGGTGAAAAATTTTTAGAATTTTTAGAATTTTTAGAATTTGCCTTGTTACTTTATTTTGTGTAAACAAAGATCATGTTCTATGGACACTTTCTATAGACACTTTCTATGGACACGTTTATTTTTCTGAAGAGCCATTTATCTCTTGCAATGAATTATTTATTTCTTAAAATGGGTTGTTTGAATTTAGTGAAGTTGTGAGTGTTGTTGTAAGTGTTCATTTGTAATTATTCAACAGAATTTTCGCAACATTTTTTTCTTCACAATTTAACGGATTTAAGCGAATTAATTATTCGAACATATAAACGAACATACAAAAGTGTAATGAATTTTTTGAATATTGCAGTGCGTCTCACTGAAATGGCGCAACGTTATCCTGAACTTCCTGCGATTGCGGAACCGGATCATCATGGGCATTATAAAACAATAACCTTTTCGGAACTGGACGCCGATAGTAACCGAATTGCTGCTGCTTTGCTCGAAAACGGCGTTCAACCCGGAATGAAATTGGCGTTGTTTGTTCGTTACGGAATTGATTTTATTTCGTTGGTTTTTGCTCTTTGCAAAGCCGGTGTAACACTTATTCTGATTGATCCGGGTATGGGAATTTTGCGAATGTTACATTGTCTTGCCGAAGTGGAACCGGATGGTTTTATTGCGGTTCCGGCAGTTCATTGGATGCGTTTTTTTCTGAAACATAAATTTCCGAAGGCAAAACATCATCTGATGGTTGGGCGTTCTTGGTTCTGGAACGGACTTTCATTGGAAACAATCCGAAAAAATATCCACACTTTACCGAATAATTTCAAAATAATCGAAACAACACCGGATACTCTTGCCGCAATTATTTTTACCAGCGGAAGTACGGGATTGCCGAAAGGTGTTGCATTTACGCACCGGATTTTTGATACGCAAGTAAAAGAAATTGCGAAACGATATAATATTCAAGCCGGAGAAATTGATTTGGCGTGTTTTCCGTTTTTTGGATTGTTTGATGCGGCAATGGGAGTTACGGCAATTATTCCCGATATGAATCCAACTCGCCCCGCTCAAGTTAATCCGGTAAAAATTGTTGAAACGGCAAACTATTGGAAAATCACTCAATCGTTTGCCTCTCCGGCATTGTGGAACCGTGTTGCCGATTATTGTGCAAAAACAGGAAAACGCTTGGAAACATTGCGTCGGGCAGTTTCGGCGGGAGCACCTGTTTCCGCAACGATTTTAGCGAAACTGAAATGTTGTATTCATCCCGAAGGCGAAATTTTCACCCCGTATGGAGCAACAGAAGCCTTGCCGACTGCTTCTATTTCTGCAAGTGAAGTGCTTAATGAAACAGTTAAAAAAACAGAACAAGGATACGGAGTTTGTGTTGGAACGCGGTTTCCAACTATTTCGTGGAAGGTAATCGAAATTACTGATGCCCCTATTGCACGGTTGGAAGACGCTCATGAATTGCCAATCGGCGAAATCGGCGAAATAATTGTTACGGGACCGCAGGTAACTACGTATTACGTCAACCGCCCCGAAGCCAACGTCGTTGCGAAAATGCTTGATGCCGAAAATCGTATCTGGCATCGAATGGGTGATGTCGGTTATCTTGATCATCAAGACCGGTTTTGGTTTTGCGGACGAAAAACTCATCGGGTTGTTACAACAGAAAAAACATTGTTCTCAATTCCTTGCGAAACAATTTTCAATCAACATCCTAAAATTTTTCGTTCGGCATTAGCCGGTAAAATTCCGCGAATTTTTGTTGAACCGTTTCCAGAATTTTTTCCAAAAAACAAAACTGAAAAACAAAAACTCATTGCGGAACTTTTAGAACTTGCACAAAAAAATCCATTAACTCAATCAATTACGGAAATTCGGATTATGCGTCATTTTCCGGTCGATGTTCGCCACAACGTTAAAATTAACCGCGAACTTTTAACCACATTACGTTGAATTTAACGCGGTTAGCGGATTTTTGTCGAAAGTTATCCAACTTACGATTTTTAATAAATAGTTACAATTAACCATGCAATAATTCCTATGGTTGTTTTTTCGCGGGAAGTATAGTACAATGTTTTGCTGTATTCATTTTCGCTTTTCACATTTGATTGTTACAATTTTTCACAATTCGTTTTCAATGCCGGAATGATTTACCTGATGATTTACCACCTTAATTTTACACCTTAATTTTACACCGAACAAATAACTAAAATAACATTTTATGAACACAAAAGTATCCAAACGATTACCTTATGGCAATGCCGATTTTCAAAGTATTCGTACTGAAAATAATTATGTTTATGTTGACAAGACGCATTTTATAGCGTTGTTGGAGAAGGAAAGTAACAAGAATAAGATATTTATTCGTCCCCGCCGTTTCGGTAAGAGTTTGTTTCTTTCGACACTTAAATATTATTATGATGTTAGTTATGCGAATGAATTTGAACAATTATTTGGCGATTTGTATATTGGTCAAAATCCAACACCGCGAAAAAACAGTTATGCGGTGATGGCGTTCAATTTTTCCGGTATTAACACCAACAGTACAGAAGATTTTCAAAACTCTTTTTTTGAAAATGTACGGCATACTGTTTGTCGATTTCTTGGAAACCATAAAAATATTTTTCCGAAAACGGATCAGATTATTGATCAAATTAATAACCGAGAATACCCAGCTTTCGCTGCATTGGACTGGGCATTTCGGATCGCCGAATCGGCGGAAATAAAGATTTTTGTAATTATTGACGAATATGATCATTTTGCGAATGATCTTATCGCAATAGGTTCTGTTTTGGGCGAAGATTTTTACAAGAAGATGATTACCGCGAACGGGTTGGTACGCGATTTTTATGAGAAACTTAAAATTGCAACAGATAATGGCATTGTGGATCAAACTTTTATCACGGGTATTTCACCGGTGATGCTTGACGATTTGACGAGCGGTTACAATATTGCAACTAATTATACACTTAAACAACGGTACAATGAAATGCTTGGTTTTACCCGTAACGAAGTAAAAATATTGATGGCTGCAGTGGGAATAGAGGCGAGTCAAATTGATGTTGATATGGAATATTATTATAACGGTTATCTATTCAATGAGGAAGCGGTTCAAAAAGTTTATAACTCGTCTATGATACTTTATTTTTTTGAACAAATATTGGAGAACAGTAAATCGCCAGCCAATTTAATTGATCCTAATTTGAGTATTGATCTTGGTCGTTTGAAGCGTTTTGCTTACAATGACAATAGCCGTAATATTTTGATTCAAATAATAAAGGACGGTAATATTGTTTCGCCGATATTGGAGAAGTTTTCGATTGATCGTTTGGGTGAGGATGTTTATTTTATATCGTTATTGTTTTATATGGGTTTGCTGACGATCAAGGAATCTTGTTTAGACGAATTACGTTTGGTGATTCCGAATTATTCTATTCAAACAACATTTTGGTCTTATCTTCGTGAATTTATTCAGGAACATTCGCCGGATATTGTATTAAATGTACAGGAGTTGAAAGAGTCCATCCGCATTATGGCAATGGAAGGTAATATCCATCATTTTGTTAATTATATTTCTCAAAATGCTTTTAGTAAACTTTCCGGTTTTGATTTACAACGTTTTGATGAAAAGTATATTAAAGTTTTGTTATTTGCTTATTTACTTTTACATAGTTTTTATATTCCGATGAGTGAATTTGAAACAGATACAGGTCGTGCGGACATTTTTTTGCAACGTAATCCGAAATTCCCGCAAGTAAAATACGAATGGGTATGGGAATTAAAATATTGTAAAACTAATGCCAAAGAGTCGGAAATTGCTCAAAAACGCAAAGAAGGTTTAGAACAATTAAACCAATACATTCATTCCTCTCGCTTCAAAGATCGTCCCAACTTAAAATCCGCCTTATTAATTTTCATCGGAAAAGATAAATACGAAATTATTGAAACTCCAAACTCCTTTAATTAAAACAAAATTTTATAAACACAAAACAGGTCATTATTTTTTTCTTTCTTAACAAAATTTTTCGTTAATGTTTTCAATGTCTTCTTCTGCTACAAAAAATAAGGTTGGCGGTTATACAGACCGTTTTTGGTATCCCCGTTTTTGGGATGGTATGACGATTTGTGCCTGGTTTCGGTTATTGAAAAGCGGGCGGTTTCGTGTTGCGCCGATTCGTTGGGGCATGGCATTTATTGTAACGCTCATGGCGGTTTTCTTCAATTCTCCCTGTGCCGTAACCCAAACCATTTTTTATGGTAAGCGAATACGTCAGACGAAACTTGCCGGATCGCCGATTTTTATTATTGGTCATTGGCGTTCCGGTACAACATTGTTACATGAATATCTCATTCGAGATCCGCGTTTCGCTTTTGCGGACACTTATGCGTGTTTTGCGCCGGAACATTTTATTGCATCGCGTTATCTTCTCCGCCCGATTGCGGCATTCTTGATGCCGAAGAAACGCCCGATTGATAATATGGAAGCCGGATTTGACCGTCCGCAGGAAGACGAATTTGCCCTGATTTCTATGGGTTTGCCTTCGCCTTATCGAAACATTATTTTCCCGAATAATCCTTCTTTTATCGATACGGAATATTTGACGCTTCGGCATCTTTCGGAAGAAAAACGTTGGAAATGGCTTCATGGTCTTGATACATTTTTGAAATCATTAACCTATTTATCGCCGAACAAACGAATTGTTTTGAAATCACCGCCGCATACCGGACGAATCAAAACAATTTTGCAACAATATCCCGATGCAAAATTTGTACATATTCATCGTCATCCGTATTCGATTTTTCCGTCAACATATAATCTTTGGATGCGGCTTGCCAAAGATGAGGGCGTCCAAAGACCTAAGGGAAACGGTTTGGAGGACTATGTTTTTGATACGCTTAATATAATGTACGAAGCCTTCGAAGCGGATTTGGAACTTCTTAATCCAAACCAGTTTTGCGAAGTTGCTTTCAATGAGTTGACCGGAAATCCGATTGCAACATTGGAAAAAATTTATCAAAGTCTTGAACTTGGTGAATTTGAAACTGCTCAACCGATTTTTACAGAATTTTTCGCAACACAAAAATCGTATCAAAAAAACAAATTCGATCTTACCCCAGAAATGAAAGAACAAATCGCCAACCGTTGGTATCATTATTTTGAACGTTACGGTTACGAAAAATAGTTGACAAAATAGTTGATTATGAATAATATTGTAAAAAATATTGTGAAGAATAAATAACTATTTTTTACAAAGCATAAAATTTTTGTAGCGAATATAATAATGCGCAGAATATTAAAAATTTTGCAACGTTTTAGAGAAATTTTTGTAGAAATATTTCTGGACGTAACGATTATTAAATATGCTTATTAAATACACTTATTAAATCGTTTATTGAGGAACTTTCCATGAATGGTTACGAAAGGATTTTGGCAACTTTGGAAAAACGTCCGACTGATTGTTTGGCGTTTATGCCGATTACGATGATGTTTGCAGCGGATCAAACCGGTATTTCGTATGGTCAATACACTGCGGATTATCGGCTGCTTGTCGAAGCACAATTGGAAACTGCACGAAAATTTGATATTGATCATGTTTCTTGCATTAGCGATCCGGCGAGAGAAGCGGCGGATTGCGGCGGCACGATTCATTATTTTGACGATCAGCCGCCTGCGGTTGATGAATCAAATGCGCTTCTCGCCGACAAAACCTTGTTGAAAACGCTCTCAATTCCCGATCCGCTTCGGGAAGGCAGCCGAATGAATGATCGGGTTCAGGCTGTACGATTATTCGCCGAAAAAGTCAAAGGCGAACGATTCATTGAAGGTTGGGTTGAAGGTCCTTGCGCCGAAGCCGCTGATCTTCGCGGAATCAATAATTTGATGACGGATTTTATTGATGATCCGCAATTTGTTCAGGAACTTTTTAGTTTCAATATTCGTATGGCAACGGCTTTTGCGCAAGCCCAAATTGAAGCAGGTTGTGACATTATTGGAATCGGAGATGCGGCAGCATCCTTGGTTGGACCGCGTCTTTATAAAAATGTTGTATTTCCGTTTGAAAAATTACTTGTTGAAAAAATTCACCTCATGGGTTGTCGTGTTCGGTTGCATATTTGTGGTAACACAAACCGGAGTTTGGCGGATATTGGTCAACTTGGTTGTGATTTGGTTGATCTTGATTCAATGGTTTCGATTGAAAAAGCACGAAAAGAAATCGGTGAGGAACAAGTTTTGGATGGTAATCTCGATCCGGTTAAAGTTTTGCGAAACGGAACACCGGAACAAATTCATGCAGCATTGACAGAATGTTTTCGCCAAGCCGGTACGAATTATATTGTTGGAGCGGGTTGTGAGGTTCCGCGTGACACGCCGCACGAAAATTTCCAAACTATGCATGATTTCGCCCGACAAAACGGGAAATCATAACACAAAAATTATCTGCAATAATTAACGTAATCTGCGGACTTATTTTTTTGCCCGTGATTTTTTGTAATAAAAAATTAAAGAGACAGTTACAAACTGATTATTGATTTTGCAATACTGTTTCAACAATTTTTGCTTCATCTACTGTATTGATTCCGAGAGTTTCAATGGGTTTGAGAATTGGCAATGCGACAACGAGTTGTCCTTGTGATTTCATGACCGCCGGAGCATCTGTAATATAATACTCTTTTTGTGCATTATTTGTTTTCAAATGATTTAACGCTTCCAATAAATCCGGCGTGTGAAAAACATAATAACTCATATTAACTTCTTTGATCAATTTCTGTTCTTCGCCGGCATCTTTTTCTTCAACAATTCCGACAAATTCGCCATTATTATTACGAATTATTCGTCCAAGACCAACCGGATTATCTTTGAGTGCGGTTCCCAAAATGCAGGACGGCAACATTTTTTGTTTCGCATTTATAGTGTATGCGTCAAAGAGTTTGAGAATAGTTTCAACCTGAATCATCGGACAATCTCCGGCAACTACCATTGTTGCTCCGTTATGATTTTGTAACTCATTTCGGCAAACCATAACGGCGTGACCGGTTCCGAGTTGTTCTGTTTGTTCGACAAACACGAGATGCTGCTGAGATGTCCGGTGTTCCAGCGTTTTCCGTACAAGATCGCTTCGGTAACCAACCACGACAATAATTTTTCCGATACGAGATTTTTCTAAGGCATCGAGAACATATTCGATCATTGGCTTGCCGCAAACCGGATAAAGAACTTTAGGCAGTTCAGATTTCATTCGTGTTCCTTTTCCGGCAGCCATCACAATAGCGTATTGATTTTCTATCATCGTTTTTGTAATTGTAATTGTGTAATTATAATTGTAATTGTATCAATTAAAATTCAGATTTAACTGAATGGATACATTTTAAAATATTATTCACGGTGGCAAAATAATAGCAGGACACTTCTAAAAATTCAATATTTTATTAAAAAAAATTATTTATAAGTTCGTAATATTTCAGCCATTTAACAATTCAAAAGGTAGGCAATGTTTACGGAAAAACATTATTTATGGTTCCGAAATTGGTTAAACAAAATTTTTAGAGATGTTCTACTGTTCAATTTTTGAGGCTTGCCAAAATGTGAAAAGTTTGTTATCTTGTTTTTTATTCGCTGGTATTGACCGTACCATTTGTACAATCAACCCTAAAATTTTTTACTAATTTAATTTTTTCCAACCATGACTGATCCGGTATTACGTTCTTATCCTTGTTGGGATTATCCATCCTATCATGCAGGTGAAACTGTTGCGCTTTTTATTCCTTGTTTTATTGATCAATTTTTTCCAACGGTTGGTATTGCGACTGTTAAATTGCTTGAGGGTGAAAAAATTCCGTTGGAATTTCCGCCGGAACAAACTTGTTGTGGTCAAGCGGCGTTCAACAGCGGATACTGGGTTGAAGCCAAAAAAGTAATGGAACACTTTGCCCATGTGTTCCGCTCTTACCGTTGGATTGTAACTCCGTCAACATCGTGTGCCGCAATGTGCCGCATTTTTTTTGAACAACTTGATCCGGATTCCGAAGCCGCAAAACTTGGCAAACGCGTTTTTGAAATCAGTGAGTTTCTGGTCAATATTCTTGGTAAGACGGATTTCTCCTCAGAATGTAACAAAAAAGTTGCGTTACATATTGGTTGTCATGGTCGTCGTGAACTGGGAATTGTTGATCCGCCGCTCCGTTTGTTGGAAAACATTCGCGGTTTGGTTTACACTCCGATTCCCGATATGGAAGAATGTTGTGGTTTTGGCGGGACATTCAGTGTTAAAATGGCGGGAACTTCTATTGCGATGGGAAAACGTAAAGCAGCCAATATACTTGCGAGCGGTTGTGAGTTGGTAACAACACTTGATATGAGTTGTGTCATGCACTTTGGCGGTGTTATGCAACGCGATCCGTCAATGAAAAATATACCCATTGTTCACCTCGTCGAATTACTCGCCGGATAATTATTGCATCAATTAATTATTAATAAATAAAATTAAAAATAACAAACAGCCATCCAAATACGACAATAAATAAGTATAACAAAAACAAATTTCTCTGTATCAATAATTCTGATTTGCGAATCAGAAAATCACGCGAATCAAATAAATCACCGTTCAAGCAATTGTTTGATTTCGTCGATGGAAAGACCAGTGGCTTGGGCGATGTCTGGTAACGAAAGACCCATGATCTTGAGATTTCGGGCTGCTTCCGCCAAACCTTCCGCTCTGCCTTTGGCTAAACCTTTTGCTTCGCCAATAATTTCACCTTCGGCTAAACCTTCGGTTTTGCCTTCGAAGCGTGCGGTTTCAAAGGCGTTGCGGTTGTCACGGTAAACTTTGAGATCATTTTGATACGCTTCTTGAAGTTTTGGCGAATATTTGTAATATTCGGCGGCATCAAAGGCTTTTTCAAATACCGGTTCGTGGAAAATAGACGGAATATCATCAAACGATTCTAAGTTTTTTAGAAAAAACAACCACTTATCTTGTCGTGTTACTAATTCAGATTCGCTCAG
>JAISNF010000083.1 GCA_031276415.1 Planctomycetaceae bacterium | reverse complement strand
AAGTGAGTACCGATTGTTCAAAAGTGAGTACCGATTGCCAAAAAGTGAGTACCGATTGTTCAAAAGTGAGTACCGATTGCTAAAAAGTAAGTACCTTTTGCCAAAAAGTAAGTACCTTTGGCTAAACAAAAAACCGGAAATTCGCTGGATTTTCCCAAAAACACTGAAAATTTCGCCCCAATCACTCCCCAATCACTCCCTAATCACTCTTTGGCAATAACCGGTTTGTATGAATAATCACGAAATTTTCAAAAAATTATGGGGCGGGTTGCATAGAGTAATAAATACTGTATAAATAAGAGATATTGTGTTTGGTCTTTGGAGATCAATACTGAAAAATTCAAACTATTTGATGTGACGCGGTTGTCCATTGAATGAGTTTCTTAGGTTTCTCAATCAAGGAGATATTGAAAACATGAGCCAACAGAGAATTGATGTAAAAAAAGTCGCGGATATTACTATTGCGACAAGTCGGGATATGAAACTGAACGATGATCTTGTGATTCAGGAATGGGGTGATCAACTTCTTGCCCTTTTGGATGACCACGCCTGCCGAAAACTGTTGGTGAATTTCGAGCGGGTACTTTTTATGTCCAGTTCCGCACTTCGGGCATTGATTACTTTGAATAAAAAAGCAAAAGAAGTGAAAGCGACATTACTGCTTTGTGGAATTGACGATAATATTATGGAAGCATTTCGGATTACCCGACTCGATAATGTTTTTCAAATTAAGAAAAACGAAGATGAGGGAGTTCGTTCCTTTACGGTTGTTACGGACAAATAAAGTACGTAACCTAATATTTACCCATTAACTTTATTAAAAGAGCCGGTGATGTTGGTCATTTGCTGATATTATCGGAGTAAATCTTTTCGGCTTCTAGGTTTTGGAGTGTAATACATGGATTTGGACGCCCAAGTGTGGAGTTGGTCGAAAGATTGCTCTTTTCCAAGCGACATGAATATTGCTCATGATCTCATTGAGGAGGTTATGGAACAAATTGCGTTGGGTGGTTGGAGTAATAAAGAAAAATTTGCTGTCAACATGGCATTGGAAGAGGCTCTTATCAATGCCATTCAGCACGGTAATAATTCTGATTTATCGAAGCAAGTCCATTTTTCTTGCCGGTTAAACGCTCAACGAATTTATGTACGTATTGAAGACGAAGGTCCCGGTTTTGATCCGAATGCTATTCCAGACCCAACCGATCCTGAACATATTATGATTGCTTCGGGGCGAGGAGTTCTTCTTATTAAAAATTTCGTTTCGTGTGTGCGGTGGAATGAAACCGGAAATGTTCTCGAATTTGAAAAAGAACGCGACACAAAAACTTAATTCCCAAAATACACAATCACAAAACGGAACTCTAAAAACCACAAATTTATTTTTATTTAACCATAGAAAACATCAATAAACATGTCCGCAGATTTCACAGATAGACGCAGATGATTTTTACAATACAAAAATAATCTGCGTTCATCTGTGCAATCTGTGGACAAATTTATCAGCGACAATTATTGCCTAAATTGTTGCGACAATTGATGCGGTGTTTTTTTCTTTTATTTCAATTCATACGATGGTACTGGAATTTGTTGATAGCCCATTGTGTTTTCGCGTAACGTGGCGCGATAATTAGGGTCTTGCAGGAATGTGGTACGCCGGTCTGTGGCGGGAATTGTTGTTGTATAAATTCGGATTTCACCGTTTTGCGATGTAACAATTTCCTCTCGCCAATCACCAAGAACATCACCAATTAACCGGATACTCCCTTCAAATTTCACCGTATCGGCTTTTTCATACGAAGGAAAATTAACCGGCGAACCGCCGCTTATCATTTCCCGTTGCAAATCAGCATCCCACCAAACCGCATCAGGAGCCAGATTTTTGCGCGGAAACTGTTTGGGAACATCAAGAACTTTACCTTTAACGTTACGAAGCCACCGTAATTCTTCGCTATCACGTTCACCGTTCCATAATTCATAGCCGGGTTGCGAAATATCAATATCAGAACAAAAACCTTGATGATGAATATGTGTTGTCGGAAAATCGACGCCCCAAATCAATTCGCCGGTTTTGGAATCAACCATACAAATTCCGTTTTTGGGTTGCCGTGTTTCGATGCCGTAAAACACTTCAAGCCCCAAACGTTGCGGGTCAAGATCACCAATATAAACATGATCGGGATGTCCTAATTTTGTACACCAAAGCACGGTGCCGTCATCGTCCAACACGGTAGAACCAAGAATCACTTCATCACGACCGTCACCGTCAAGATCAACCGCGTGAGTTGTGTGTGCGCCTTGCCCCCAGAGTTGGCGTTGCCAACGGTTGTCGAACCGCCAGAGTTCTTCCGGTTTATTGTTATGGAATTGGTACGCAACCGCCGTCATTCTTGAATAAGTTCCGCGAAGTACAATAATTGCCGGCGTTTTACCGTCAAGATACGCAACACAAAGTTGGTTACGGCACGAAAGATTATATCCAAGCCCGTCACGTTTAATCCAATCAATTTTTGCACGTTCTTTGCCGGTTTTGCCGTCGAGAATCGAAAGATATTCCGCACCGCTGTAAACTCTGCCGGCTACGTTACGCGGATCAATATCTTGCGGAGATGTTTTAACCGCAACTTCGGCGCAACCGTCACCGTCTAAATCCGCAACAATATACGGCGAATACCAAATCCCCTGCTCAATTCCCCAACTAAGGTCTTTTTCCCAAAGAAATTGCCCGTCGGCATTGTAAGCCTGTAACCGAAATGTTCCGGGACTTGCCTTCCAGTAATTGAGGTACGGATCAACATTTGAGTTCGGTGATTTTATAACATAATCAAGTCTGCCGTCACCATCAAGATCGGCAAAAGCAATATATTGAAACGTCTTTTCGTTTTTCAACGGAATTGAAAAATACGGTTTATCAATCGCCGTAACAACATCCGTTTTCGCAACATTTTTATCGACATCGTTTTTATCGACATCGTTTTTATTGACACCGTTTTCATTGACCCGAACAAACCATTGACAATTACCGTTATTCGGAACAGTTTTGTCGATAAAATCGGTTGTTTTTGTAATTGCTTTGTCTGTCAATTTAATTTCTTTACCGTCGGGATTGATTCGGTAAACGTGAAAACCTGTGTCAGGTTTATCGTTCTTGAACAACCGCCAACTAAGATAAACTCCGTCAACCGTTTTCACAGCAACAAGACCGCGATCTAATTTCTCTTCGATTCGTTTGGTTGCAAAACCGTTGACTTTTTTCCCTGACTGCTTCAAATCTTCCGGTGATGGTCGTTCAATACTCAGTTCGCCGATTCGAAATACCGTATCAGGATCGGCTGAAATAACGGGACAAAAACCTTCAATCCCTTCTGGAATTGTCAGATAAACGTGAATATTTGCCCAATCATTCCCTTCTTCAAGAACAGACGGAGCAAAAGTTCCATTAGCGATTCGGTTTCCCGAAACCAAACCGTTTTTCCATGGCAAAATATCCAGTGAAACTTTGCCGCTTTCAAGTTTGACCCACAAGGAAACAAAATATTGATCTCCCGATTTAACAGTAATTGCTGTTTGCGGAAACAATGTTGTTTTTCGCTCCGTGTTGCCTTTAATCAACAATGTTGCGTTATTGTTAAACTTAACAGTATTATCCGGCGAAAAAGTGTTCAATAATTTACCGTGTGAACGGAGCAACCAGTTTTTCGCAGCATCTTTTGATGTAACCGGATATTGGAAACATCCTTTATCGACAGCCGGAATATCGGCGGTTTGAATGTTTAATTCGATTTTGCCTGTTTTAATTAAACTGAAATCGGAAACGGAAAATGTTGACTGACCGTTTCCAGTCAATCGGGGTTGGATTTTATAACCGTTTCCGGCGGGAACGATAAATTCTGCTTCAAGGATACGTTTATCGGTTTCACCGCGAAGGGAATCATTACCGAGTGTCCAGTTGATGATTTTTCCGTCTGCTCCGAACAAGGCTGCGGCAAGATTGACACTACCGGAACCTTTGAAATTACGGACTGTTGCGGAAAGTAAAAACGTTTCGCCGGTTTCAACCGGAAATCCTTTAGAGAGTTCAGCCGCCCAATCTTTTGTTCCGTTGGCTTTAATATTTACGGTGTTGCCGTCAATTTTCATGGTTGCAGTACCGGCTTCCCGCGACCAAATCTTTTCTGCTTTAAGTGGAATGGCTTGTTGGTTTTCCGCATAAAGTGGACAAGCCAACATGATAAAACACACAAAACAAGCAATAAACATTTTCATTTTTGTTTCTCCTAATGGAAAAAGTTGAAATTGAATTTAACCGGAAATGACACAAACTATTTCCGATTTTATTCTACATTGGTTAAAATACATATTGATTAAAATACATCGGTTGGTTACATTTTGCTATCCCTCCCGATTACGATTCCGGCGGTTAAACTTCCGATGGGTTTTAACCACCGGAATGTTGATATACTTCTCACATTTGACAATTCGGTTTGCGTTTTTGAACAAAATCAACAAATTTCGACGGGATTAACAGAATTTACAGGATTGGCAAATAGAATATTCCAGGTAATATTTTCTAACA
>JAISNF010000009.1 GCA_031276415.1 Planctomycetaceae bacterium | reverse complement strand
TTGTTTGGTTTTATCCGGTTTATCCGTAGGTTGCGCTTCGCTACACCTACGGTTATGCATAATCACACCCCTGCGGGGTTAAAATTGATTTTTTCATTATGATAACTTGTTAAACGAATCTCCGTGAACGGGTACAGATTTTTAATTGGAACATCTTTTATTTATTCGGCAAACTGATTCCTTATCATTGAGTTCTTTTTACTACAAGGTACTTCTAAAAACTCAACTTTAATTTTTTAAAACCACAGAGAAAAGAAAATTGCCCGCAGATTACGTAGATTGTCGCGGATGAGTTTTAAAATACAACATCATCAGCGTCAATCTGCGAAATCTGCGGACTTTTTTCTTTTGTGGTTAAATAAAAAAACAATTAGTTATTAGAAGTTGACTTTTGTCAGGCGGTTCGGGCTTTTATTTTTCTATACAGATTGTCAATTGAATATACCGAGTTTATACTATATTCTCTTGTTGTTCGTGTTGTTCTTTTTAATAACGTTAATCTTTTCAGAAAAACTTATCGTTCCAATCGATAATTGGGTGTATTATGAAGGTGAATACTGCGTTTACATTAGTCGAACTTCTTGTTGTTATTGTAATTGTTGCTGTTTTGCTCGGTTTATTGTTACCGGCGGTTCAGGCGGCGCGTGCCACAGCGCGAAAACTCCAGTGTACCAACAACATGAAACAAATCGGTCTTGCCGCTCATTATTATCATAATTTGTACGATCAATTCCCGCCGTCAAAATGGGGAGTTTATGATATTAGTGATTCAAGAATTAAACATCATATTCTGTCTTTTCTCTTACCGTTTCTGGAACAACAACCTCTGCACGAACAAATTGATTTCGGTAAACATTGGTTTGACAATGAAGCAACAAAAATTCGGTTGCCGGTTTATCTTTGTCCCGAATCTCCGAAACAGTTTCAGTACGGAAAATACGAATATTTTACCGGTGATTACACGGTTGCGGAAGAGATGCAACGATCAAATGTGCCGGAGGATGGCGAAATGATCAAACGGTTATTTGATGACGGTATTGTAACACCGCGGAGTAGTCTTTACGGAATGCTTCAACCGCCGCAAGAAAAAACAGTTTCGATTGTTTCGGTAACAGACGGGATTTCTAACACGATCATGTTTTCCGAATGTGCGGCACGTCCGTTTGTGTATCGAATAGGACGGCAATTTATTGAAGAGGAACCAAAAATACGAAAAGAATCCGGTGCTGATTGGTCAAGTAATATTGCCCCGTTTTACATTCGCAAATCATGCGGAGCAGGCGGAACTCAACTATTTAACTGTACCAATAAAAACGAAATCTACAGTTTTCACTATGGCGGTTCCAATTTCTGCTACGGTGATGGAACTGTTCATTTTCTTTCGGAAACAATTCATCCTGAAATTTTTATTTCAATTTTTACCGCCTACGCCGGTGATCAAAATTATGAATAATTGCCAAAACATTTATAATTCCGCATTGCGAAACTCTCCACTATCAACTCTCAACTATCAACTAAAAATGTTGTTTATTTGACGAAGTTTAGGGGATTTTCGGGGGTGTTACTTTTAATTTGAATGGAGGTTCGTCCGTTGATGAGATCGTTTAAGAGTGAACCGACCAACTCCACACGCCAACCATCCAGAAGACGCGGTTTGGTCTCCGTCGGCAATGTTCCCAGTTCAAAAGCAATCAACTCCCGAACATCGCCCGGTCCACCAACTAATTGCGGCGAAATATGATTTTGCTGGCAAATCGAACAAAGTACCGCATAAAGAAATTGCGTCATCACAGAATATTGCGGAAAAATCAAACGATCCGACGGCGGCGGATATTCCTCCGGCGAAAGTGATAACGCCCGATTCACCGCAGCCGAAATCTCCGGCACAATCCGCGGCGCATCACTGCGTTGCATCCCGCGAACCGCAGCAATCCGCTTTTCGTCAGCCGTCCCGCGACGTGCAAACTCAACCACCAAATCATCACGCAAAATTCGAGACGATGGAATGTTCCGCTTTTTGGCAATGTTTTCCCGCCAAAACCAAATCTCGCGAATAATCGCTAACTCACGCGGTTTTAATGTAGAAATTTTAGGCAGTGAACGCCAACGCGGTGTTTCAAAACTGTTCTGAAGAAATTGTTTGATTCGCTTCATCTCATTCGTGTACCAATCCATTCGTTTGGTTTCGGTAAGTTGCTTCTGAAGAGTTTGCGAAAGTTGTTCCAAATAATAGACATCGCCCAAAGCGTATTCGATTTGCAATGCGGTAAGCGGACGTTTATCCCAAACCGTCCGTGATTCGGCTTTGGGAAGTGAAATTTTGAGAAATCGTTCCAAAAGTGTCCCGTAACCTGCCGGATAATCGCTACATAAAAATCCGGCAGCAACCTGAACATCAAACAGTTTGCTCGGCAAACGGTGAATCGCCCGATAACAAAATTCCATTTCACTCCGGCAAGCATGCACAACAATCTCATGCCGGTTATCACAAAGCAATTCCCAAAACGCCGAAAGATCTCCAACCGAAATCGGATCAATCAACGCCTGAATTTCTCCGGCAGCAATCTGGATAAGACAAAGCAAAGGATAATAACGGTTTTCAGAAATAAATTCCGTATCGTAAGCAATAACCGGAATATCATGAAGTTGAGAAAGTAAATTCTGAAGTTCGTTGGGAGTGGAAATGTAACGATGGGACATAACATCAAAAAAAACACTGACTAAATATTAATTATTGGAAATTTCTAAAAAACACAAATTTATTTTTATTAACCACAGAAAAAAAATAGTCCGCAGATTACGCTGATTGCCGCAGATGATTTTTAAAATATAAAATAAAAATAAAATTAAAAAATTTTGTATATTTTGTTGTTTCGTATTCTCAAAAAATCATCTGCGCTTATCTGCGAAATCTGCGGACAATTTTTCTCTGTGAACTCTGTGTTCTCTGTGGTTAAATAATTTGTGGTTATCTTATTTTGATTTGGCTTTTTCGGAAATCATTTGTTTGTCTAAATTTTGTTCACGTTCACGTTCTTTTCTTGCTTTGGAAAGTTCTTCCCAAGTTGTTTTCGTCAAATCGTCGAAGGTTTGAGGTTTTTCGAAACGCGGACGAACCGGCATAATCCGAATGTTACGGAATTGAACATTGGTGTCCGCCTGAGGAGCAAGAAGTTGAATTGTTCCGGGTAAAAGGAAGGGACCGGTTTTGGAATCTTCCGCCTTCAAAGGGCGGTTGTCTGACATTTCACAAACCGGAATACCGTTGACCCAAGTTTGAAAATGCCGGTCAATCGCCACAACCGTTAAATAATTCCAAATATGATCTTCGGGACGAATATAGCGGGCGTTTTTCTTGCCGCGAAAAGAACCGGCATCAACACCAACCGTTTGTTCCCGATCCTGACGTTTCGGAAAATTCTGAATCGATATTTCGTAACCGGTTTGTTCTTCGCGCGGAATTGACCGAAGAAACAATCCGGTTCGTGCTGATGAAAAAATGATATTGTATTCGAGTTGTAAAACGAAATTGTCAAACGATTCTTTTGTTTCAACAACACCCGGACCGCCGTTTAACTGCATGGCAAGATCACGCGTCATACTCAATTGAATAACATCTCCATGATACCGCCAATGTTTTTCAGGATTAATCGGATCATAAATCGGCATGGACGAACCCGTCAGCCAATACATGTTGCGAAACCGAACTTTTCCTTTGGTTACCAGAAGTCCAAGATAACCGTAACCAAGCGGTTTCACATCAAACAACACGATGGGTTCATTTTGATCAACAGTAATTTGCAGCCTTCCCGCTTCAAACTGAGCCTTTAACCGATGCCAGCGTGCGGCTTTTTTGGAACTGACGGATTCTTGAAGAGTATTTTCCCGTGTTTTTTCCTGTTCTTTAAATTGTTCGGTACTTGGTTGTTGCCGACCAAGAACAGTTCCGCGCGGGCGTGTGAAATTGGCGGAATTAAGCACGATGGTGTAACAAGACGAATGAAGGTCTTTGGGATTGGGCGGTGTTCTCAAAAGGAGAAAGGCTTCGGCATCTTCTTCCGCCAGAAATTCAAACATAATTGTTGAATCTCCAAATTGATTTGTTGTATAAAGAAGTCCGGGATGTTGCGGATCGCTTTGAATTTCATTATTCGCAATAATAAAACGCCCGCCGCCGTAAGGTCCTTCATTTTGTGTACGCCAACCAAAAAAGGTTTGACCGTCAAAAAGAAGACACCAACCTTCTTTCAACATTTTATCTTTTAACCGCAATGACGGCGATAAGTTAAACAATTTTGCTCCGTGTTCCGCTTCTGCTCGTTGTTGCAGCCAACGTTTCCGGTCATTTTCGCGTTTTTTTAACGCTTCAAGTTCCCGTTGTTTTTGCTCGGAATCTTCCAACGCTTCCGCTGCAATTTTTTGTGCTTTCAATTCTTGTTCAAAAAGTTCATCGGGAGTAAGAAGTTTAGGCGAATTAGACGAATTTGACGAAGCGGATGAATCTGACGAATTGGACAGCGATGAATTTTTTGAGGGGGCAGATTGGGAAGTGCTCAAATTTTCGGCTGAATCAAAATCTTCCGCTAAAACTTTGGGGAGATAATGATAAGATTCGTTAAAAAGGGAATAAATTCCATTTCGGATTCCTTTTTCAATTTCCAATTGTCGTCTCAACATACTTTCTTGTTCTTCGCGGTTATATTCTCTCATTCGGGCTTCTTCGGCTTGCCGCAAGACGTATTCTTCGCGTGTCATACCGGGTCGAAAAAAACTACGGGAAGTACCGTAAAACGTACCATAAGAAGGGACATTGGAAGTTGTGCCTACTGAAAAATCATTTGGGGTAACGCCGAGTTTTCCTGTAGCGGAACCGCTGAAAGGTGAGGGAAGTGTTGGAGAAGAGTTGAGCGAATCTAAATTTCCAAAATCGGTTTTTTTTGTATTATCGAAAAACGGATTGTAAAACGGAGACGAATCGCCGGATGTTTTATTTGAGGTTTTATTTTCTGCCGGATTGGTTAATTGGGACGTTGTATTTTGTTGAACCAAACCGGGTGTTGAATCCAACAAAATCTGAGCCGACAATTCGCCCGACTGAAAAAATGGAATACAAACGGCTAACAAAAATAAAATGAAAAACAAAAACATATTGCAAAACAAAAATCATCAAATGCCAAAACTCAAAGTTACACAGCAAAATTACAGAGCCAAATTGACAAAGTATTCTAGCAAATTTTCAAAAAGAGAGCAAGAGTTCCTGAAAACACTTAAAAATCATCTGCGAATATCTGCGTAATCTGCGGACATTTATTTTAAATACCGGCATCTTGAATTGATTTCTCTGAAATATTAAAATTTCGTAATTATTCAAAAAATGGTAACCGTTCACGGAGATTCGTTTAAGAAGTTATCATAATGAAAATTTTAGAGACACAATGCATTGTAACAGTCTAGTTTTAATAATCTATTCTGGAAGATTGATTGATATTTTCCTACGCCCCGAAGGGGCAACATAAGCCAGCCCTACCCAACGGGTAGGGTTGAAATGACCAACAACAATTTCGCCCTGAAAGGGCAGGATACGAATAGTTAATAGTTAGTAGTGAATAGTGAATAGTTGTGAATTAAAAATGTTTTGGTAAATAATTCCGTTTGCGCAACTATTCACTATTAACTATTAACTTTATACTGCCCTTTCAGGGCGTAGGAAATACATCATTTTACGTTACTTGAACAATTACAAAATAGAGAGACACAATGTATTGCGTCTCTACGATTCAAACCTATTCCATCCAAACCCGTGAATGATTACAAAAAATGAATATGCTTGAGTAAAGTATGGTTAAAATACAAACCATTTTTATTAAGTTCAACATTTTATTAAGTTCAACAATTTTTCCCTCTTAAAAAATTATGACACGTTTTATGACACGCTCGATTTTTTCAACTTTTTTTGTTGTATCAATGTTTACATTGATTTTCAATTTTTTTGTTTCAGCGGTTTTTTCTGCGGAAACATTGACACTTGCAACTGACGGCAAAACGAATTATGTGATCGTGTTGCCCGCCGAAGCAACACCGTTGGAACAAACAGCGGCGAAAGAACTCAAATGGCATCTTGATTCTGTTACAGGAGCCGATTTTACAATTGCCAAAGAATCCGAAGTTGATGTTGCGAAACCGCAAATTGTTGTCGGAAATTCCAAACGGGCAAAAGAATTTTTGCCGGAAATTGACGTTGCGAAAATTCCTTACGATGGAATTGTGATCAAATCCGTTGGTAAAAATCTTGTTTTGCTCGGACATCCGCAACGCGGAACTCTTTACGCCGTCAACACTTTGCTCGAAGATGTTGTCGGTGTTCGGTGGTGGACTTCGACCGAATCGTTCATTCCGAAAAAACCGACGTTGGAAATTCCCGCACAAAATATTGAATACGCTCCGAAATTAATTTATCGTGAAGCGTTTTACCGTGATGCTTTTGACGGTGTTTTCGCAACACGAATGATATGTAACGGCAATATGATTCGAACAACACCGGAATACGGCGGACATCATCGGTTTCAATATTTTGTTCATTCGTTTTTCCCGCTCATTCCGCCGGACAAATATTTTGCGCAACATCCCGATTGGTACAGCGAAATTAAAGGACAACGGAAACATGAACGCGCCCAACTCTGTTTGACAAACAACGCCATGTGTGAAGAATTGACCAAAAACGCGCTCGAATCTCTCCGAAAAAATCCTGACGCTAAATTCATTTCAATAAGTCAAAATGATTGGAACGGATATTGTGAATGCAAAAATTGTACCGAAATTGCGAAGGAAGAAGGCGGTCAAGCCGGAGTGCTTATTCGTTTTGTCAACAAGGTTGCCGAAGCGATTGAAAAGGAATTTCCCGATGTTTGGGTTGAAACGCTCGCCTATCAATACACGCGAAAACCGCCGAAAATTGTGAAACCGCGAAAAAATGTTGTGATTCGTCTTTGTACGATTGAATGTTCCTTTGTCCAACCGCTTGGAGCAGGCGAACAAAATAAATCGTTACGTGAAGACATCGAAGGCTGGAGCAAAATCGCCGACAATCTTTTTGTTTGGGATTATATTACAAATTTTTCGGCGTATATGTTACCGCATCCGAATTTGCGGGTGTTGGCTCCGAATATCCGGTTTTTCACGGATCATCACACAATCGGTTTGTTTGAACAAGGGGACGCTCACTGTACCGCCGGAGATTTTGTACGGATGAGAAATTGGGTTGTTTCACATTTGATGTGGAATCCGAAACTCGATGAAAAGAAATTGTTCGATGAATTTTTGAATGGTAATTACGGAACCGATGTTGCTCCGATTCTGAAAGAATACTGGAATCTGCTTCTTAATCGTGCGGAAAAATCAGGCGTTTATCTCCGTTGTTTCAGAGAATCGACCAACGATTGGCTTGATTTTGAAACATTAACCAAAGCAATTGCACTAATGAATCAAGCAATTGCAACAACAAAAGATGAAACTGTACGGAATCGTCTTCGGCGTGAAAAAATTCCGGTTGATTTTGTTGCGTTGAAAGAATTCCATACGCTTCGCCGTAATGCGGAATTGGTAGGCATGTCGTTTACCGGATTGAGTAATCCTCAAGAGGCTCTTAACGATTTCTTTGCCCGCTGCAAGGAATTTGGTGTTACGTATCACAAAGAACCATGGAGTGCGGCTGATAAATTCGAGTTATTTGAGCAAAATTTGCGGCAGAAATTAAAATTTGATCCTATTACCGTAACGCCGCCGGAATTTTGTAAAGATTTGCCGAAAAATAGTTGGTATGATGTACAAAATTTTGAATTTAATACGCATAAACTCGGAGAATGGACTTTTGTTGTTGATGACGAGAAAGCGTCAAACGGTCAAGCAATTAAAATGCCGGGCAACCATTTTGAATGGGCAACGAGTTATAATTTTGACAATACGATGTTTGATTTGAAGTCGTCAAAAAACTCAACAACAGAACAACCAACATATCGGCTTTATGCGGCGGTTCGTTGCGATGCCAAAACAACATATCGGCTTTATGTGGCGGTTCGTTGCGATGCCAAAACAACCGAAGGAATTGCGATGACGCTTGGTGTGTACGATTATAGAGAAAAGAAAGAAATTGTGAGCAAATCGATTCCCGTTTCGGAAATTTCCGGTGCGGAATATCATTGGGTTGATCTGGGAACAATTGCACTCAAGCCGGAATTCAATTTCTGGTTTGCCCCGCCGAAACGTCCCAATGAAGTTGACGCCGTGTACATTGACCGAATCGTTGTTGTTCGGGAATAACATTTTGAATAAAAGAATTATCCGCAGATATTCGCAGATTGTTTTTAAAAATATAAAACAACAAACAAAAATTAGAGCAAAAAAATTTTGGTGTATTTTATTGTTTTGTATTCTCAAAAAATTATCTGCGTTCATCTGCGGACAAATTTAAAAACAATCTGCGATCATCTGCGTAATCTGCGGACAAATTTAAAAACAATCTGCGATCATCTGCGTAATCTGCGGACAAATTTAAAAACAATCTGCGATCATCTGCGAAATCTGCGGACAAATTTAAAAACAATCTGCGGACAAGTTTAAAAATAATTTTCGGACACAAATAAAATTACCGGAACGATTGTCGTTCTGCCAGTGCATCGGCGAGCATTTCTTTGTTGGCAAATTGTAAATCACTTCCGGTTGTGATGCCGCGTGCTAATCGGGTGATTTTGATTTTTGCCGGAATAGATTCTAATTGCTTGATAATATAAAGAGCGGTTGAATCACCTTCGATTGTTGGGTTGGTCGCCATAACAATTTCCGTGAACGAACCTGTTTTGACTCGTTCCACAAGAGCCGCAATTGTCAATTGATCGGGACTAATTTTATCCAGCGGAGCAATTCGCCCAAGAAGAATATGATACAAACCGTCATAACGTCCGGTTTGCTCCAATGCGATCAGATCACGCGGTTGCTCGACAACACAGAGAATTGTTTGATTTCTTTTCGGATCACGGCAAATTTCACAGAGTTCCTGTTCCGTTAAATTGAAACAATGCTTACAATACCGCACATTTTCCTTAACCGCATAAATAGCGTCCGCCAACGCAAGAGCATCTTTTTTTTCAACTTTGAGCAAATGATAAGCGATCCGCTCGGCGGATTTTTTACCAACTCCGGGCAATCTCTCAAACTCTTTAATCATCCGTGTTACGGATTCGGTCAACTCGGACATTTTATTTCAAATACGATTTTTTTGAAGGTGTTTTTTGAGTTTATTTTTTGAGAATACAAAACAAACGAAACAAAAAAAAATTCTTTATTTCGTTGTTTCGTATTCTCAAAAATAATCAGCGAAAATTTACGTAAATTTTATTTTCCTTCTCTGTGTTCTCTGTGGTTAATAAAAATCTGTAGTTAATATACTCATTACACTTGAAAATTCGGTTTTTGTTAGAAAATGTCTCTTAGAATATTCTATTTGAAACTCCTGTAAATTCTGTTGATCCAGTCAAAATCTGTTAATTTTGTCCAAAAACGAAAACCGAATTGTCAGATGTGAGAAGTATAAAAATCTGTAGTTAATAAAAATTTGTGTTAAATGAAAAAGCGGTTATTAGAAGTTCCTTTAATTACAAAGCGATTAAACATATTCATCTGGAAAAACGGGGCTTTTTTTGAGTCGGCTGGAAAGAACCGCAAAACTGGCTGAAAGTTTTACCTCTTCGCAAATAATTTCCTGAGGAATATCCAAACGAATTGGCGTATAATTCCAAATTCCCTGAACACCAATCTGAACCAATATGTTCGCCGCTTCCTGCGCCGCCACTGATGGAACCGTCAAAATACCAATCTCAATTCCCGCATTTTGACCCATTCCATACATCTGACGTAAATCAAAAACAGGACACCGATGAATACTATTCCCAATCTTGACCGGATCAATATCAAACGCCGCCACAATTCGTAACCCGTGTTCCACAAAACCGGCATATCCAAGAATCGCACTGCCAAGACTTCCGGCTCCAATCAAAAAAGCCTTAATCTCTCGGTTCCAACCAAGAAAACCCTCTATCGCATCAATCAATTCATTCGTCCGATAACCCACCTTCGGACGACCGGAAATCCCCGTAATCGATAAATCCTTGCGAACCTGAACACTCAATTGACCAAATTCCTCCGCAATCTGTGTACATGAAATTAACGTATTCCCGCGATTCCTCTGCTCTTTCAAAAAACGAAGATAAACAGGAAGACGTTGAATACTCGGAATTGGAAATGATTTGGCAGATTGTGTGAACATAAAACATTATTATTCGGAAAAATATCCGACACCATAAATAACACCAAACAAAAATTCTATTTATAAAATTCCAAATGTCGCCACATTCTCCCAAATCCACACAAAAAAGTCAACAATGTTCATTTTAGGGATTAGGGATTAGGGATTAGGGATTAGGAGTTAAAGGGTTTGGGATTAAAGGGTTTGTTGGATTTGTGATTTGGAGTTGGGGAATTCGGATTAGTTTTTCTGTTCCTTTGGAACATTCGTATTCCATCTCAAGTTTGGGCGTTGACTTGAAACGCGTTTCAAAAAGAATGTGCCGCTTCGATAAACGGTCAATCGAAATCTCCGCATGAAGCAACGCACTTTCGACAAAACCATCCTCCACATTATAACGTAATTGACCACGCGGCGTACATTTTCCAATACGGTTTGATTTTGTGTCCGAAGAATCAAGTTCAATGAATCCTCCGGTTATTTCAAGAGTTGCTGTTGTTCCGTTGTTTTCTTTTCGTGTTATTTCCAACGTCCCCGAAGGAATCCCGCGCATGGACGGATCAAGAATATTGGAAAACTGATCGGCACGAACAAACCACGTCTCGCCAACCGGAACATTCACTTCCGGCATAATATGATAATCCGCTAAAACTCCAAGATTAGCACAAAGATTCCGTTCCGCTTCGGTTAAATCGCAACCAACCGGCTCAATCTCTTCAACCACACCATGACGATGCGTAATCCGCACTTTTTTACCTTGCAACGAATCCGTTGAACCGAACACACTGATTTTTCCTTTTTTGTCCGAAAGATTCCATGAATCCAAAAGATTTGAAATTCCCTTGTAACCTCGTAACGCCAAGCGTTCGGCGAAAGTATCTGCTGCAATTGGAAATGCGGCACCGCTTAGTTTCAAAACAGTTCCCGAACCCGGCAACAATCCGTCAAACAACGGCGCAAGAAATGTTGTCGTAACACTGGAACCAACCGCAAGATAAGGTTTTGCCCGTTTCATAAAATCAAGTTTCACCGATTCCACATCACACAAAACTTCCAACGTATTGATAGATTGAAAATCGTAAAGGACAATTATTTCCGTGCCGTCATTTTTTTCAACCGTTCTGATTAAACGGGCTTCAGAAGCATACGACATATTCAAAAGGGCACGAATTCCCCATTTTTTATCTTCGACTTTTCCGTACATTGTCCACCGCAACAAGGAATCATAAACCTTTTGTTCTTCAACCGATTTTTTGAGATGTTCCTGATTTTTACGATCAATTATAGCGGTTTCGACCAATCGGACGCCTTGTTTTTTCAACATCTCGCGATTCATTTTTTCGCCCGATTTAACAGCAACCGCTTCCGGTTCGGACGTTTCAGATTTGGACGCTTCAGTTTTGGACGCTTCAGGTTTGGAAACTGTCTCGGATTCGCCAACCGTTTTCGGTTCTGTTTCGGAATGATCCAAATGATTTGCCGGCGGCGTTTGCTTTTTGCCATTTTCATCACCGCGCTGATTTTTGCCGGATTGAAAGGCAACAACGATCAACAGAATAACAATAATCAGAACAAGTATAGGAATTAAAGCCTTTTGCGGTTTCGGATCATCAAACATTGGAAAATCTCCATGAAAAAATTTTTGTTAAAAACTGTTAAAAAGTTGCCGGTTTATTATGAACAGATTTATTATAAGTAATCATTCACAGTAATAGGTTTAAATCGTAAAGACACAATGTATTGCGTCTCTACAACGGTTGACGATTTTTCAATCTTAACCCCGCAGGGGTGTGATGTGCATAACCGTAGGTGTAGCGAAGCGGAACCTACGGATCGGCAACACCCAACACGATTTT